>CAZZLX010000549.1:0-3148 GCA_964655235.1 uncultured Rhizobium sp. | reverse complement strand
AGGCGGAGTCCGCGCTGACCTTGAGGTGACCTTGCGTCAGCGTCGCGGTGCCCGAGAGGAGCGCCCTCGCCTCCTCCTCCAGCGCGAACATGCGATCGGTCAGCGCGTAGAGGCGCTGGCCGAACTCGGTCAGCTGGGCGCCGCGTCCCCGCCGCTCGAAGAGGCGGACGCCATAGGTCTCCTCCAGTGCCTTCACCTGGCCCGAGAGCGTCGGCTGTCCCACGCCGGCGACCGCAGCGGCCCGCGTGAAGCCGCGTTCGCGGGCAACGTGGTGGAAGGCGCGGAGCTGGGTCGGATTCACATCGATTCTATCGATAGTTCGTATTCGTATAATGTATTGGATTTATGGCGAATGGAAGCGGACCCTCGGGCGCACTTCAAGCTCGCGGAGCCTCGCATGCCGATCAAGCCAGCCGCCTCCGAGACCGGTGACCCGCTGCTGCTGACCCCCGGGCCGCTGACCACCTCGCGGACCGTCAAGCAGGCGATGGTCCACGACTGGGGCTCGCGGGACGCGACCTTCCTCAAGATCAACCGCGAAGTGCTGGAGCGGATCGTCGAGATCGCCGGCGGCGTTGGCACGCACGTGACCGTACCGATGCAGGGCAGCGGCACCTTCGCGGTCGAGGCGATGATCACCACCTTCGTGCCGCGCGACGGCAAGGTGCTGCTGTTGGTGAACGGCGCCTACGGCCATCGCGCCGCCAAGATCTGCCAGATCGCCGGGCGCGCGCATCGCATCCTGGAGACACCCGAGGATACGCCGCCGAGCCTGTCGGCCCTCGACGACGCGCTGGGATCGGATCCGTCGATCACCCATGTCTTCGCGGTCCATTGCGAGACCACGTCGGGCATCCTGAACCCGGTCCGTCAGATCGCCGGCGTGGTCGCCGCGCACAACCGGAAGCTTCTCGTCGACTCGATGAGCGCGTTCGGCGCCCTCGAGATCGATGCCAAGGCCGTGCCCTATGATGCGCTCGCCGCCTCCTCCAACAAGTGCCTCGAAGGCGTGCCCGGGATGGGCTTCGTCGTCTGCAGGCTGGACGCGCTGAAGGCGGCGAAGGGCAATGCCACGACGCTCGTGCTCGACCTGCATGACCAATGGCAGGCTTTCGAGAAGACCGGTCAGTGGCGCTTCACCCCGCCGATCCACGTGATCGTCTCGCTGCACCAGGCGATCGAGGAGCATCGCGCGGAGGGCGGCGTTAAGGGCCGCGGCGGCCGCTACGCCGCCAACGCCAAGCTGCTGATCGACGGGATGGCGGCGCTGGGATTCAAGGCGCTGCTGCCGCCGGCGCTGCAGGCGCCGATCATCGTCACCTTCCACATGCCGGCAGACCCGGCCTTCAAGTTCCAGGCGTTCTATGACGGTCTCAAGGACCGGGGATACGTGATCTATCCGGGTAAGCTGACGGTCGCCGACTCCTTCCGGATCGGCTGCATCGGGCGCATCGGGGGCGACCACATCAGGGGCGCGCTTGCGGCTGTCACGGAAGTGCTGGCGGAAATGGGGGTCACCCTGAAGAAGGCCGCCTGATCCCATGACCATCACCGTCAACGGACGCACCTACAACACGCCGAAGCAGCCCGTCGTCATCGTCTGCGTCGACGGCTCCGAGCCCGGATACATCGAGCGTGCCGCCGAGGCCGGCGAGGCGCCGTTCCTCGCACGGCTCTTGAAAGAAGGCACAAACGCGATCGCTGACTGCGTGGTGCCGAGCTTCACCAACCCAAACAACCTCTCGATCGTCACCGGGGTGCCGCCCGCGGTCCACGGCATCTGCGGCAACTACTTCTTCGATCCCGACGCCAAGGCCGAGGTGATGATGAACGACCCGAAGCATCTCCGGGTCGACACCATCTTCAAGGCGTTCCAGTCGCAGGGCGCCCGCATCGCGATCGTGACGGCGAAGGACAAGCTGCGCGCGCTGCTCGGCAAGGGGCTGGCCCTTGGGCCCGGCAAGGCGGCCTGCTTCTCCTCCGAGAAGGCCGACAAGGCGAACATGGCGGAGAACGGCATCGACGGCGTGATGAACCTCGTCGGCAGGCCCCTGCCGAGCGTCTATTCGGCCGACCTCTCCGAGTTCGTCTTCGCCGCCGGGGTCAAGCTGATGGAGCGCGATCGCCCGGAGCTGATGTATCTCTCGACCACCGACTACATCCAGCACAAGCACGCGCCAGGCACGCCGGTCGCCAACGCCTTCTACAAGATGATGGACGGCTATCTCGCGAAGCTGGACGCGATGGGCTGCGTGATCGCGCTGACCGCCGACCACGGCATGAACGCCAAGTTCGACGCCAAGGGCAAGCCCGACGTGATCTATTTGCAGGACTTGCTCGACCAATGGATCGGCGCAGGCCAGGCGCGGGTGATTCTGCCGATCACCGACCCCTATGTCGTGCACCACGGCGCCCTCGGCTCCTTCGCCACCGCCTATCTGCCGGAAGGTGAAATCGCGGGCGTGATCGAGCGCCTGAAGAAGATGGACGGCATCGAGACGGCGCTGACGCGCGCCGAGGCGGCCTCGCGCTTCGAGCTGCCGCCCGAGCGGATCGGCGAGATCGTCGTGGTCTCGACGCGCCACAAGGTGCTCGGCACCAGCCGCGCGCGCCACGACCTCTCGGGCCTCACCGAGCCGCTGCGCAGCCATGGCGGCATCTCCGAACAGAAGGTGCCCCTGATCGCCAACCGCAAGGCGGCGCTCGGCGACGGCACGCTCCGCAACTTCGACATCTTCGACGTGGCCCTCAACCGCGTCGCCTCCTGAGGATCCGAGCATGACCGCGCTGCGCCGCCCCGCCTCCGAGCCCTTGCACGAGACGCTGCGCCTCGCCGGCCGCAAGGTCGAAGGCGAAGGCCGGGTCGAGGTGTTCAACCCCTACACCAACGAGGTCGTCGGAACGGTGCCGCGGGCACGGCGCGAGCAGGTGCAGGAAGCCTTCCGGATCGCCGCCGGCTACAAGCCGAAGCTGACCCGCTACGACCGCCAGAAGATCCTGATGACGACGGCGGAGCTGCTGGCCAAGCGCAAGGACGCGCTCTCCGACCTGATCACCGCCGAGAGCGGGCTCTGCAAGAAGGACTCCCTCTACGAGGTTGGCCGCGCCTACGATGTTTTCCATCTCGCTGGCCAGCTCGCGATCCAGG
>CAZZLX010000548.1:0-3172 GCA_964655235.1 uncultured Rhizobium sp. | reverse complement strand
TGCAGCGCCGCGTCGAGGATCTCGTCGTCGAGGACGAGGAAGGAAAGCAGGCGCTCGACCAGGCGCTCGAAGCCGCCCGCGTGCTGCCGTCGGAAGGCTGGCTCACGCGCATCGCCGAGAACCAGCCGAACGGCGTGTGCGAGAAGTTCCTCACCCTCTGCCGCCAGCAGGTCTTCGCGCGCGCAACCGAGACCGAGAACGCCTACGGCATCGAGGCCGACGCGCAGCCGCCGGTCGAGGGACTCGTCGCGGCAGCGGCGCATCTCAAGCGCGCGATGCAGGAGCTTAGGCGGCCGCTCGCCAAGCTGCGCGATCGATTGAAGGCGCGCCTCGACGACGAGGCGGAAGAGCTCGACACCGCGATGCGGCTTCGCCTCGAGGCGATGGCGCGCACGATCGACCGCCGCATCCAGGGCCTGATCGACGGGTGGATCTCGATGCTGGAGTCGCTGGCAGCGCCGACGCCGGCGGAGTTCGTCGACTGGCTTCAGGTCGACCGCATCGAAGGCCGCGACATCGATGTCGGCCTGCATCGCCACTGGGTCGACCCGACCGTGCCCTTCACCGAGACGGTGCTGAAGCCGGCGCATGGCGTCGTCGTCACCTCGGCGACGCTCAGGGACGCGACCGGCCTGGTCGAACTCGACTGGGCGGCGGCGGAATCGATCTCGGGCGCACGCCATCTGCCGGCGCCGGCGATCATGCGCGCGGCCGTCGCTTCGCCCTTCGACTATCCGAAACAGACGCGGATCTATGTCGCGACCGACGTCGACAAGCGGGATATCGCGCAGGTCGCTTCCGCCTATCGCGAGCTGTTCCTCGCGTCCGGCGGCGGCGCGCTCGGCCTCTTCACCGCGATAAGGCGCTTGCGCGAAGTGCACCAGCGGATCGCGCCGCCGCTCGAGGAGGCCGGCCTTTCGCTCTATGCCCAGCATGTCGACGGGCTCGACACCGCGACCCTGATCGACATCTTCCGCGCCGAGCACGAGAGCTGCCTGCTCGGCACCGATGCCGTCCGCGACGGCGTCGATGTGCCCGGCCGATCGCTTAGGCTCATCGTCTTCGATCGGGTGCCCTGGCCCCGTCCCGACATCCTGCACCGGGCCCGCCGGAAGGCCTTCGGCGACAAGGCCTATGACGAGCGGGTCACGCGTTTCCGTCTCAAGCAAGCCTTCGGCCGGCTGATCCGCCGGGCCGACGACATCGGCGTTTTTGTCATGCTAGACAAGGCCTTACCCTCTCGGCTCGCGGCCGCTTTCCCGGACGGAGTGGAGGTTCAGCGGGTGGGCCTGGCCGAGGCGGTCAGGGGGACGAGGGAGTTCCTTAGCATAGCCCCGGCGTAGCCGCCGTTTTGACAGGCGGCGCCCGGCTCGCTAGCATTTCTCGTTGGTAGAACACCTTTCCCGGCGGCCGCCGTTGCGGTCGCGGGCCGAAGAGGGTGCCTGAAATGGCGCTGGAGATCGGCCAAGTCGCGGGCGGATCCGGGATCTTCTCGGTCCGCCGGGGCAGCCAGGCCCAGGGCGACGCGGTCGCAGCCATCGAGACGAATGTCGGCGCTCCCGAGCAGGAGCAGGCCCCGCCGCTGACCGGCGTCGTGGGCGTGCAGCCCGTTTCCGGACAGGCGATCCAGACGCTCCAGGGCAGCGACTCCGGCGCCGAGACCGGCGACAAGGGCGAAAAGTCCGACAAGAAGGACGGCGAGCTCACCCCTGAAGAAGAGAAGGTCGTCCGCGATCTGAAGCAGCGCGACCAGGAGGTCCGTCGCCACGAGGCGGCGCATGCCGCGGCCGGCGGCAGCTACGCCGGCTCGCCGACCTTCACCTACGAGTCCGGGCCGGACGGCCAGCGCTATGCGGTCGGCGGCGAGGTCTCGATCGACGCCAGCCCCGGCCGCACGCCGGAAGAGACGATCCGCAAGGCCGACCAGATCCGCGCCGCGGCGCTGGCCCCGGCCGATCCGTCGGGCCAGGATCGCGCCGTCGCCGCCGCCGCCGCGAAGATGAAGCTCGACGCCCAGGGCGAGGCGGCGAAGCAGCGCCAGGAAGAGTTCGAGGCCAAGCAGGCCGAGGGCAAGTCCGAGCCGACGCTGCCCGGCCAGAAGAAGCCGGAAGAGACGGCGCCCGAGATCGTCGGGCCGAAGCCGATCGGGCAGAAGGACGACGCGCAGGGCTCGGCGGGCACGGCCTCGTCAGGCGACAAGTCGTCAGGCCCCGACGGCCGCCTCGCCGCCGCCGCCAGCGCCTACAGCCGCACCGACAGCTCCGTCACCCGCCCCAGCCGTACCGCCGCGAACGCGCTGAGCCTTGTCGCGTAGCTACTTCACCACTTCGTCGGGATACGCTCCGAAGAACTCGGTGCGTTTCAGCCAGCCCTTGTAGCCGCCGATCTCGGCGCGGCACCAGGTCTCGCGGCATTCCATCAGGCGTCCGACCAGGCCGGGCTCGACCATGGCGACGGCGGCGGCGTCGTCCTTGCGGTCCGACCGCAAGGCGCGCGTCTCGCCGACGATCAGCAGCGTGCGCCGACCGGTCAGGAAGCTCGACTGCACCCAGCCGACGGAACCCTGGTAGTCGCGGATGCGCCGCCAGGTGTCGAATTCCTGGATCACCTCGACCGGCATCGAGCGCTTGGTCAGCACCCATTCGATCGGATAGCGGGTGCCGGGACCGGTCCGGAGATTGATCTCGCCCGAACGCAGCGAGACGAAGCGCGGCACCGGCAGGCCGCTCTCGTTGGCGGCCCGGACAGGTACAGGACCCGTGACGAGAAGGAGGATCAGGAGGACGGCGAGACGACGCAGCATGCCGGTCCGGAACGAGCCCTGGGAATGACCCTGTTTAGGTGCGGAGTGCCTTCCGGGTCAAGGATTTGCACCCCGCCCGGCGGGGATTTGCGGCTGGAAACCGGGTTATGCCGGGCTATAGTCGAGCGGTGACACCTAAACGCGGGGAACGAGTGGGCGTCTGGGAGGATCTGGCGCGGGAACTTGACGCCTGGGGGACGGCGGAGCGGGCGGCGACGCTGTGGTGGCGGGACGACGACGCCGTGGCGTCGAGCCAGGCGCTGGCCCGCCTCAATCAGCTCGGCGACGCCCATGGCGTGGTCCCGGCGCTGGCCGTGGTGCCGAAGATCGCCGAGCCGGTGCTGCCGGGCACGGCGCTTCTCCAGCACG
>CAZZLX010000547.1:0-3183 GCA_964655235.1 uncultured Rhizobium sp. | reverse complement strand
GCGCATCCATCTCGACAAGGCGCTGCCGATGATCGAGCGCGCGGTCGAGCTGCGTCCGCGCGACGGCTACATCGTCGACTCGCTAGGCTGGGTTCACTTCCGTCTCGGCAATCTCGAGAAGGCGCTCAGCTACATGGAGCAGGCGGTCGAGCTGCGGCCGCAGGACCCGACGATCAACGACCATCTCGGCGACGTCTACTGGCGCGTCGGCCGCCGTGCCGAGGCGCGCTACCAGTGGGAACGCGCGCTGCGCCTCGAGCCCGAGCCGGAAGCGATCCCGCAGATCCAGAAGAAGATCGCCGACGGCCTGCCGCCGCTTTGACGCGGCGCGCCGGCCTGTAGTGATCCGCGTCAAGGCGCACGCGAAGGTCAATCTCTACCTTCATGTCGTCGGCAAGCGCGCCGACGGCTATCACCTGCTCGACAGCCTCGTCGTCTTCGCCGACCTGCATGACGACGTCGTCGCGGAGGCCGCCCACGACCTGACGCTCGCGATCGACGGGCCCTTCGGCGAGGCGCTCTCGGGCGAGTCCGACAACCTCGTGCTGCGCGCCGCGCGCGGACTTGCGGACGCCTACCGCATCGAGCCGAAGGCGAAGCTCACGCTCACCAAGCGCATCCCGGTTTCGGCCGGGATCGGCGGCGGCTCGGCCGATGCGGCGGCGACCCTGGCCGCCCTCGCCCAGCTCTGGTCGGTCGAGGTGCCGATCGCGCTGCTGCAGAAGCTGGGCGCCGACGTGCCCGCGTGCTTCGCCGGTCAGCCGCTGTTCATGTCGGGCATCGGCGAGAACCTAGCGCCGGCGCCGCAGCTGCCGCCGACCTGGATCCTGCTGGTCAATCCCGGCGTCGCGGTTTCGACCAGGGACGTGTTCCGCGCCCGCAACGGCGCGTTCAGCCAGGCGGCACCCTTCAACGTGGCGCCGATCGATGCCGCGCGTCTCGCGCGCTTCCTGCTCCATCGACGCAACGACCTAACCGCCGCCGCGACCATCCATGCACGCGAGATCCGCGAGGCGCGCGAGAGGATCGGCGCGACGGAAGGCTGCCTGCTCGCGCGCATGTCGGGCAGCGGCGCCACCGTGTTCGGGCTGTATGGGTCGGAAGAAGAGGCGGCGCGCGCAGCGGCGTCGATCAGCAGCGATCGGCCGTCATGGTGGTGCTGGAGCGGCGCGATCCGCGTCTAGCGCCGCTGGTTGGCGGCCGTCGGCGCGAGCGAGGGACCGAGCTTCGCAGTCAGCACCTCGAGCAGCTCTTCGGTCGCGACGCCGGTCTGCGGCAGGCCGTTGTCGCTCTGGAACTTGCGGATCGCCTGGCGGGTCTTGTCGCCGATCACGCCGTCGATGCGGCCGGCGTCGTAGCCGAGCTCCGTCAGCATGTGCTGGACCGCACCGATCACTTCGGTTGCGGGCTTCGCCGGGTCGCCGCCGTTCTTGCTCGGATCGGGCTTCGGCACCGGCTTCTTCGCCAGCGCCGCGCGCGCGTCGGGATCGCCCAGCAGTGCCGCGCGGCTGAGATAGGCGCGGGCGCCGGTCGGGTTCGCCGGCCCGCCGAGCCCGGACTCGGCGAGGACCGCCAGATTGTAGAACGCCTTGGCGATACCCTGGTCGGCCGCGCGCTTGAACCAGCGCTGCGCTTCGCCGTAGTCGGTCGGGATGCCGCGGCCCTGGGCGTAGAAGACGCCGAGATTGTACTGCGCGCGCGCGTGTCCCTGCTCGGCCGCCGAGTGATACCAGAGCAGCGCCCGCACATCGTCGGCGCCGACGCCGAGACCGTGCTCGTAGAGAACACCGAGATTGTACTGCGCGCTGGCGTTGCCCTGCACCGCCGCCTCGCGGAACCAGTAGGCGGCCTTGCCGTAGTCGGGATTGCCGATCTCGGGCTGCGCCGCCATCACGCCGAGCTCGTACTGCGCCTTCACGTCGCCGCCGCGCGCCGCCTTCTCTAGATCCTCGGCTTCGCGCGGGGCCGGCGGCGCCTCGGTCGGCTGCGTCAGCGTCGGGAAGCCTTGCGCGGAGTCGGTTGCCGGGGGCGCGGGCGAGGCGGGGGCGGGAGTAGCGGGCGGGGTCGCAGGCGGCGGCACCGCGGCGGTCTGCGGCGGCGGGGACGACGGAGAGGCCGTCGATGACGTCTTGGCCTGATCGGTTCCCGGTGTCGGCGGCAGCGCCGTCGCCGGCGCCGCCGCGCCGTTCGTCATCGGCGGGACCGGGGCGGGGGGCGGCACGGTCTGGGCCGGCGGCGGCTCCGCCTTGGGCGGCTCGATCTTCGGAGGCTCGGACTTCGCCGGCTCCGACCTCGGAGGTTCGGACGACGGCGCCGCCGCCGTCGGGGTTTCCGCCGGCTTCCCGGACTCGGCCGGCGCATCCTCAAGCAGGCTCTTGAGGTCGTGGATCCAATGGCGTGCCGTCTCGTCCGCGGCGGTCACCCAGCGCTTGCCCTCGCCGATCGCACGGTCCACGGTTTCGGCGACCGGGTCGACCAGCCGCGGCGGGAGACCGACCAGCTCGCCATGGTCGAGCACCAGGATCGCCGAGCCGGCGCCCAGCGCCAGCGCCACGATCGCACCGGCGAGCGAGCCGACGGCGCGGCGGAAGCGGCTCCGCCGCTGGGCCTTCCGCTCGCGCGGCTTCGCCCAGGATCGCCGGTGCGGCCGTTCTTCGGGGATCTCGGTGTCGAGCTTGAAGACCAGCGGTTCCGGCTCCGGCTCGGGAACCTTGAAGCGCTCGAAGTCGTCGTCCGGCGGCGGCACCGGGGTCGGAAAGTCGTCTCCGGCCGGCGGCGCCACCTGGATCGGGGTCTCGGCCGCCGCCTCGGGCTGGCGGAAGCGCTCGAAATCGTCGTCGGCCGGGGCCGCCGCAGGCGCCGGCTCCTCCGGAACCCGGAACCGCTCGAAATCGTCGTCGAGCGTGAGCGGCGGCTCTTCCGCCGGCGGCGCGGCCGGCTCGGGCGGCTTGGTCCGG
Organism: uncultured Rhizobium sp.; assembly: GCA_964655235.1. Classification (GTDB taxonomy): domain Bacteria; phylum Pseudomonadota; class Alphaproteobacteria; order SHVZ01; family SHVZ01; genus SHVZ01. The sequence continues at coordinate 226 of CAZZLX010000547.1, read as the reverse complement.
CCCGAGACCCGGGCGTGCTCGATCTCCACCAGCCGGTGGGCCAGCTCCTGGACCTTGAGCGCGACAGGTATGACCATGTCGCCGGAGCGGGATTCCGCCCGTTCGATCCCGGCTTCCAGGGACCGCACCTCGGCCCGCTGGGCCGCGGCCACCACATTGTCTTCCTGCTGGATTTCCGGTGGCGGCGGGGCCGCGGCCAGCACCGATTCATGGGAGCGGATCGCCT
>CAZZLX010000546.1:0-3198 GCA_964655235.1 uncultured Rhizobium sp. | reverse complement strand
GACATGGACTCGCTCGTCGCCCGAGGTGACGAGGCCATGTATGTCAGCAAGAAGGGAGGCAAGGGGCGCTATCACGTGGCGCCCCCTGCCAAGACGCGTTGATGAGCCTTATCGACCGCATCCTCGGCCGCAAGCCCGGCACCACGCTCGCCTACGATGAGGCGAAGAAGCTCGTCCGCCACGACGATCCCAACGTCCGCCGCGAGCTTGCCGGGCGCAGCGATCTCAAGCCCGAGCTCCTCTACTTCCTCGCCGAAGACAAGGACGCGCAGGTCCGCCGCGCCATCGCCGGAAACCAGGCGACGCCCAGGCAGGCCGACCTCGTGCTCGCGCGCGATGCCGACGCCGCGGTTCGCACCGGCGTCGTCGAGAAGATCGCGATCGTGATGCCGGAGATCGGCAAGGCAGAAAAGGGGCGCGCCCGCGAGGCGACTGCCGAGGTGCTCGCCGTCCTGGCCCAGGATCAGTTGGTCCGCGTCCGCGAGATCCTCGCGGACACGCTGAAGGATCTGGCGATCGCGCCGCCCGAGGTCGTGCGCCGGCTCGCCATGGATGACTCCCTGACCGTGTCGCTGCCGGTCCTCCAGCACTCGCCGGTTCTCACCGACGACGATCTGGTGTCGATCGTCGGGTCGACCCAGGCCGACGAGCGGCTGCAGGCGATCGCCAAGCGGCCCGCGGTTTCGGCCCGGGTCGCCGACGCAGTCGCCGCGACAGGAAGTGAAGGCGCGGTCGCAGCATTGCTCGGCAACACCTCGGCGCAGATCCGCGAGGAGACGCTCGACCGCCTGATCGAGCAGGCGCCGGCGAGGCCTTCGTGGCACAGCCCCCTCCTGCAGCGTCCGCAGCTGCCGGCCCGCGCGATGGTGCGGCTCGCGACCTTCGTCGCCAAGTCGCTGGTCGAGGAATTGAAGCGCCGCTCGGACATCGATCCGGCGGCCGCGAGCGCGGTCAACCAGGTGATGGAGAAGCGGATCGCCAGCGACCCGACCTGGGCATCCGAGAACCGCGTGCCCGAGCCGATCGTCGCCCACGAAGTCGGCGAGTCGATGCTCGAACGCGAGCACCGGCGCGCGAGCCTTCTGAAGGCGCAGGGCGAGCTGCACGACGACCTGGTCTCGCGCGCCATCGCCGCCGGCCAGCGCCCCTTCGTGGTCGCGGCGCTCTCGGCGGCAAGCGGACTTTCCACCCGCCAGGTAGAGGACATCATCGCCTCGAAGAACGCGAAGGCGGTGGTCGCGCTGGTATGGAAAGGCGGCTTCAAGATGGATCTCGCCTATCAGGCGCAGGTCCGCTTCGCCGCGATCCTGCCGCGGGCGGCGGTCGATCCCGCCGACGACGGCGGATATCCGATGAGCCCCGACGAGCTGTCGTGGCAGCTCGAGGGCTTCGCCGACAAGTGACTGCAGCCCGGAATCCTGGCGCGTATACCGAGGCAATTGCGGCGAACATCGCCCTTTTTTCGCCGTCTTTCCCCGCAGAATGGCTATCGAAGCGGACATCCTCCCGTCCGGTTCAGCTTCGACGGCCCGATGAACCTCCCCCGGCATCGCGCCGTCGGACCCCGACGCGGCGCCACCCCCTGGCGCCGCGTCTCTATTTGGGGCGGGCATGAACGCGCTCCTCGAAGCCGAGAAGCTTGTCGGCGGGCGCAGCGGCCAGCGCCTATTCGGTCCGCTCGACTCTGCCGTCTCGCCGGGCGATGCGCTCGTCGTTCGCGGCCCCAACGGCGCCGGCAAGTCGACACTCCTTCGAACACTCGCGGGCCTGTTGCCACCGATGGACGGGACCGTGCGCGCCAATGCCGCGCTCCGCTATCTCGGGCATCACGATGCGGTGAAGCCGGCCCTGACCGTCGCCGAGAACCTAGTCTTCTGGCGCCGCTTCAACGGAACCGGCGCGTCGGACGCCGCGCTGGCCGCGGTCGGCCTCGATCGCCTCGCGGCGATGCCGGCCCGCTACCTTTCGGCCGGGCAGCGCCGCCGCCTGGCGCTGGCCCGTACGCTCGACCCGGCGGCGAAGATCTGGCTTCTGGACGAGCCGACCAACGGCCTGGACGCTGCGTCCATCGCCACCCTGGAGACCACGCTCGCGCGCCACAGGGCGGGCGGCGGCGCGGTCGTCGCCGCAACCCACACGGCGATTGACCTACCTCAAGCCCGGCTCCTGGAGTTGGGACTAACGTGACCGCGTTTCTCGTGCTGGTCCGTAGAGATCTTTCGCTCTCTGCCCGTCAGGCGGCCGACGCGTTGGTCGCGGTCATGTTCGCGGTGCTGGTGGTGGTCCTGTTTCCATTCGGCGTCGGCCCGGAAGCCGACATCCTGGCGCGCGTCTCCGCCGGCGTCGTCTGGGTCGCGGCGCTGCTTGCGGCGATGCTGTCGCTCGACCGCCTGTTCCAGGCAGATCACGACGACGGCTCGCTCGAGCAGCTCGCCCTCGGCCCGCTACCGCTGTGGGCCCTGGCCCTGGCAAAGGCGACCGCGCACTGGCTGGTGACTGGCGTACCGCTGATCGTGGCTACGCCGGCGCTGGCCTTGATGCTCCAGATGCCGACATACGGCCTCACGACGCTCGTGTGGACGATGGTCCTCGGAACGCCGGCGCTCAGCCTGCTCGGGATGATCGGCGCGGCACTGGTGCTGGGCGCCCGGCGCGGCGGCGTGTTGGTCGCCTTCCTCGTGCTGCCGCTCGCGATCCCGGTGCTGATTCTGGGCTCGGCCGCAACCGAGGCGGCTTTGACGGCACAGGAAGTCGGTCCGCACCTGATGCTCCTCGGCGCCTTCCTCCTTGGATCGCTGGCGCTGGCCCCCGCCGCGGCCGCGGCGGCCCTCCGTCATGCGGTCGGCTTATGATATGATCAAGCGATGACCGGAAGCCTCCACCGTTTCGCCAATCCGGCGCGCTTCCAGCGCCTCGCCCGGGCCGTGCTGCCGTGGTGCGCCTTGGCCTCGGCGGTCCTGTTCGCGGCCGGTCTCTATCTCGCGCTCGTCGGCTCGCCGCCCGACTACCAGCAGGGCGAGACCGTGCGCATCATGTATGTCCATGTGCCCGCCGCCTGGATGGCTCTCGGCGCCTATACGACGATGGCGCTGGCCTCGGCCGTCGCGCTGATCTGGCGCCATAGGCTCGGCGACCTGATCGCGCAGTCGGCGGCACCGATCGGCGCCGCCTTCACCGTGATCGCGCTCGTCACCGGCA
>CAZZLX010000545.1:0-3199 GCA_964655235.1 uncultured Rhizobium sp. | reverse complement strand
GAACTGGGACCTGAGGACGCGCGCGGCGACGTTCGCAACACCGGCAAGCCGGCGATCGGGCTGGGCATCGTCAAGCAGTCGAAGGCCAACACCCTCGACGTCGCCGAGGCGGCCAAGGAGATGATAAAGATCATCAACCCGACCCTGCCGGCGGGCCTGGTGATGGACGTCTCCTTCGACACCTCGCTGTTCATCGCGCAGTCGATCTACGAAGTGTTCCACGCGCTCGGCATCGCGCTGGCGCTGGTCGTCGGCGTGATCTTCTTCTTCCTGCGATCGTTCCGCGCGACCTTCATTCCGACGATCGCGATCCCGGTCTCGATCATCGCCTCGTTCATCATCCTCGCGGCCTTCGGCTTCTCCCTTAACGTCCTGACGCTGCTGGCCTTCGTGCTGGCGATCGGCTTGGTCGTCGACGACGCGATCGTCGTGCTCGAGAACATCCATCGCCATATCGAGGAAGGCGAGCCGCCGCTGCTCGCCGCCGTCCGCGGCGCTCGCCAGATCGGGTTCGCGGTGATCTCGACCACGCTGGTGCTGATCGCCGTGTTCATCCCGCTGTCGCTGCTGCCGGGCAATACCGGCCGCCTGTTCAGCGAGTTCGGAATCTCGGTCGCCGCCGCGGTGATGTTCTCAGGCCTCGTAGCGCTGACGCTGACGCCGATGCTCTGCTCGAAGCTGCTGAAGGAAGTCCACGGCGAGAGCCTGCTCCACAAGGTCACCGAGCCGATCTTCGTCGGCATGACCTCCGGCTATCGCTGGCTGCTGGTAAAGGCGCTGAACGCTCCGGTGATCATCATCGCGCTGGCGATCGGCATCTCGGCGTCCTCGTACTTCCTGTTCAAGGCGCTGCCGCGCGAGTTCGCGCCGACAGAGGATCGCGGCTACTTCTTCATCTCGGTCACCGCGCCGGAAGGCTCGTCGATCGACTACACCCGCGAGCAGGTGAACCGGATCGAAGCGGTCCTGAAGCCGTTGCTCGACTCCGGCGTGGTCGAGCGCGTCTTCACCAACGTTGCCCCGTCCTTCGGCCGTCCCGGCGACGTGCGCCAAGCCTCACTCAACATCCGCCTCAAGCCCTGGGAAGAGCGCAAGCAGAAGCAGCAGGAGATGGTCCGCGACCTCTTCCAGCATCTGAACGCGATGCCCGGCGTCCGCGCCATCGCGATCAACCCGCCGAGCCTCGGCCAGCCGGCGTTCCAGCTGCCGCTGCGCGTCGTTCTCGGCGGCAACACCTACGAAGAGCTGGTCGGCTGGCGCGACACGATGATGGCTGCGATGCGCGAGAATCCGCGCCTGCAGAACGTCAACGCCGACTATGAGGAGAACAAGCCGCAGTTCCGCGTCGAGATCGACCGGGCCCGCGCCGCCGACCTCGGCGTCGCGATCGACGAGGTGGGCCGCACGCTCGAGACCATGCTGGGCTCGCGCAACGTCACGACCTTCTCGGACCGTGGCGAGGAGTACAACGTCATCCTCCAGGCTTCGCCGGCCGACCGGGCGCAGCCGAGCGACCTCGCCAACATCTTCGTCCGATCGCAGACAACCCGGGCTCTCGTCCCGCTCTCGAGCCTGGTGAGGCTCCGCGACACCGCAGGCGCCAGCGAGTTCTACCGGACCGACCGTCTGCGCTCGATCACGATCTCGGCCAACCTCGCCGCCGGCTACACGCTCGGCGACGCGATCGAGTTCGTCGAGCGCACGGCGGCGATCGAGCTGCCGCCGCAGGCTCGCATCAGCTATCGCGGCGAGGCGCGCGAATTCAAGGAAAGCTCGTCGGCGATCTACTTCACCTTCGGCGTTGCCTTGCTGACGGTGTTCCTGGTGCTCGCCGCTCAGTTCGAAAGCTACGTGCACCCGTTCGTGATCATGCTGGCGGTGCCGCTGGCGATCACCGGCGCGCTCGGCGCTATCTTCCTGAAGGGGCTGACGCTCAACGTCTACAGCCAGATCGGCATGATCATGCTGGTCGGCATCGTGGCGAAGAACGGCATCCTGATCGTCGAGTTCGCGAACCAATTGAGAGACGAAGGCAAGAACATCTACGACGCCATCTTGGGCTCGTCGGTGGCCCGCCTCCGTCCCATCCTGATGACCTCGATCGCGACCGCGATCGGCGCCCTGCCGCTGGCGATCGCCACCGGCGCCGGCGCCGAGAGCCGGCAGGCGATCGGCGCCGTCATCGTCGGCGGCGTGCTCTTCGCCACCCTGATGACGATCTTCATCATCCCGGTCTTCTACCTGCTGCTCGCCAAAAAGACGAAGGCCGCGAGCCACGTCGCCGAGGCGATCCACGCGCTCGAGAAGAAGGAGCCTGCGGGCGGACCGGGCCCGGCGCATGGCGAGAAGCCGGCACACGGCGTCGCCACCCGACCGCATCCGGCCGAATAGAGAAGCTCCGCTCGAGGAGAGAACGAAGGCCGGCAGCGATGCCGGCCCTCTTCGTTATTGGGGCAGCGCCGGGACGCCGAAGACCATCGGATGAATGACGGCGATCGCGACGAAGAGGGCTGCCGCGATCGCAATCCGGCTGATGCCGATCTCGTCGACCACGAGGCGGTTCTTGCCGGCGAGTATCGCCATGAACGGCACGACCGAAGTGACGGCCGAGAAGCGGCGCCAGCCTTCCGGATCGCGCTTCGCCTGCTTGCGGTCGATCGAGCCCATGCCGGCGGCCGCGACGATCATGATGCTGCCGAAGAGGAAGACAGAGGCGAGGTCGCCGTTGGCGATGAAGTGTCCGATCGCCCAGAGCAGGAACGACCACAGCATGGGATGCCGGGTGATGCGGAAGACGCCCCGTGCCGGCTCGTCCGCCTTCAGGAACCGTTCGCCCATCACCATGGTCGGATTCGGCTGGCTCAGCGAACCTACGAACAGGATCACCGCCGGAATCATCAGGACCGACGGCGCCCACATCATCCAGGGCTCGACCATGCGGATGCCGTAGAAGGACTCGGCCGACGTCGCCTGCCGATAGGCGACCGACAGCCAGACGATGCCGGCGAACGAGAGGAGCGAGAACAGGCCGCGGAAGGCGTTCTCGCCGATCCTGCCCGCCACCGCCCAGCGCAACGGCGATCCCGCCAGCCCGACATGCAACAGGATCCAGGAGCCGGCGGCGATCGCCATCCTGACCATCGCCGGATCGTCGAACGCGTCTTTCATCGTCGTCTCCCCCGAAGATCGTCGGTCTCTA
>CAZZLX010000544.1:0-3219 GCA_964655235.1 uncultured Rhizobium sp. | reverse complement strand
CAGCAGTCGATCCTGAACTCCGACTTCCGTAACCTCGTCTCGCAGATCAACACGTTCATCACGAACGCGACCTACAACGGCCGTAACCTGCTGTCGGCCGCCTCGACCTCGATCAACGTGATCGGCAACGTCGACGGCACGACCCTGACCATCCGTTCGAACAGCGCGTTCTCCGCGACCTCGGCCAACCTTGGCGCGCAGAACATCTCCTCGACGGTGGCGGCGGCTCAGGCGCTCTCGTCCCTGTTCCTGGCGACCGCCTCGATCAACCAGGTGCTCGGCAACCTCGGCGCCGACGTGCGCTCGCTCAACTTCCAGGACGACTTCGTCTCGAAGCTGATCGACGCCACCAACGAAGGCCTGGGCTCGATCGTCGACGCCGATCTGGCGAAGGAATCCTCGCGTCTGCAGGCCCTCCAGGTCCAGCAGCAGCTGTCGGTGACGACTCTCAACATCGCCAACGGCAACTCGCGTAACCTGATCAACCTCTTCCAGTAAGCAGTCGCCGGTTCCGGCGACCTCAGCGGAACGGCGGCCGCCTAGAAAGGGCGGCCGTTTCTATTTGTACCTTCGGCTTGTCGAGGCGCCGTTCCGGTCCCTATTGTGACCGCCCGCGCCCGATGCCAGGACCGTCATGCTCACCCGCCTCTACACCCACGCCGCCTGCCTGGAACACGATCCGGGGCGGCTGCATCCCGAGCGCCCGGCGCGTCTGGAGGCGGTGCTGGCTGCGCTCGAGGATCCGGCTTTCGCCGCGCTGGAACGGGTCGAGGCGCCGATGGCGGAGCGGGCGCAGCTCGAGCGCGTCCACGATGCCGGCTATGTCGAGATGGTACTGGCGGCCGTGCCCGATGTCGGGCGTGCGGACCTGGATGCCGACACCACGCTCTCGGCGGGATCGGGCGAGGCGGCCTTGCGCGCGGCCGGTGCGGTCTGCGCCGCCGTCGGGGCCGCGATCCGGGGCGAGGCCAGGCACGTCTTCTGCGCCGTGCGTCCGCCCGGACATCACGCCGAGGCCGATCAGGCGATGGGCTTCTGCCTCTTCAACAACATCGCGGTCGGCGCCGCCGAAGCCAAGGCCCAGGGCCTCGACCGCATCGCCGTGGTCGACTTCGACGTCCATCACGGCAACGGCACGCAGCACATGTTCGAGCGCGATTCCCATGTGTTCTTCGCCTCGACCCACCAATGGCCGCTCTATCCGGGCACCGGCGCGTCCGACGAGACGGGGATCGGCAACGTCGTCAATGCGCCGCTGCCGCCGCTCTCCGGATCGGAGGAATTCCGCCAGGCAATGGCCGAGAAGATCCTGCCGGCGATCGACCGCTTCCGGCCGGACCTGATCATGATCTCCGCGGGCTTCGACGCCCATTGGCTCGACCCCCTGGGCTCGCTCAATCTCGACGAGGCCGACTATGCCTGGATCACCGGCGAGTTGTGCCGGCTCGCCGACCGCCACGCCCAGGGACGGGTGGTATCGAGCCTGGAGGGCGGCTACGACCTGGACGCGCTGGCCGCTTCGGCCGCGGCGCATGTGAAGGCGCTCATGGACTGGGGCACGGGATCTAGGTAAGAGACGACACCATGGCCGCCCCCCCGATCCCCGCCGACATCGCCAAGCTCAGCTTCGAGGACGCGCTCGCCGAGCTCGAGCAGATCGTCGGCCGTCTCGAAGCCGGACGGTCCAAGCTGGACGACGCGATCGCCGCCTACGAACGCGGCGCGCTCCTCAAGCGCCATTGCGAGGCCAAGCTTCGCGAGGCGCAGATGAAGGTCGAGCAGATCCAGCTGCAGCCGGACGGCTCGCTCGCCACCAAGCCGCTCGACACCAAATAGCGTGACGAGCCAGGAACAGTTCCTCGCCGCGCTCGGCGAGAACGCCGAGGCGGTCGCCGGCGTCATGGAGTATCTGCTGCCGGCGCCGACCGGCCCCGAGGCTAAGCTCGCCGAGGCGATGCGCTATGCGGTGCTGGGCGGCGGCAAGCGTCTGCGTGCCTTCCTTGCGATCGAGAGCTCGAAGCTGTTCGGCGTCGCGCGCGGCTGCGGGCTCCGCGTCGCCGCGGCGATCGAGTTCCTGCATGCGTATTCGCTGATCCACGACGATCTGCCGGCGATGGATGACAGCGATCTCCGCCGCGGCCGCCCGAGCGTGCACAAGGCCTTCGACGAGGCGACCGCGATCCTTGCCGGCGACGCGTTGCTGACGCTGGCATTCGAGGTGCTGTCCGAGGTCGACACCCATCCCGATCCTGTCGTGCGGGTCGAGCTGGTGCGCAGGCTCGCTCAGGCCGGCGGCGCCCGCGGCATGGTCGGCGGCCAGGTGCTCGACCTGCTCGCCGAGAAGGAGCCGCTCGACATCCCGGCGATCACGCGGCTTCAGCGCTTGAAGACCGGAGAGGTCTTCGCCTTCTCCTGCGAGGCCGGCGGGATCCTCGGCAAGGCGGCCCCTTCGGTGCGCCATGCGCTGATCGCCTATGCCCATTCAATGGGCCTCGCCTTCCAGATCGCCGACGATCTGCTGGACGCCACGGGCGACGCCAGGACCACGGGCAAGCCGACCGGCCAGGACGAGGTCGCCGGCAAGGCGACCTTCGTCTCGGTGCTCGGCCTCGAGCGGGCCCGCGCGCAGGCGTGGTTGCTGGCCGAGCAGGCGATCGAGCACCTTGATTTGTTCGAGGATAAGGCCGACCTTTTGCGGGCTGCGGCCCGCTTCGCCGTCGACCGCCGCGCCTAAACAATCCTTGTAGATCGGCCTGATGACGTCGAACCGGACACCGCTCCTCGATCGCGTTCGCGAGCCCAAGGATCTGCGCGGCCTCGGCTCGGCGGAGCTGAAGCAGCTCGCCGACGAGCTTCGCTACGAGACCATCGATGCGGTGAGCCGCGTCGGCGGCCACCTCGGCGCCGGCCTCGGCGTGGTCGAGCTCACGGTGGCGCTGCATTACGTCTTCCAGACCCCTGACGACCGCCTGATCTGGGACGTCGGCCATCAGGCGTACCCGCACAAGATCCTGACCGGCCGGCGCGACCGCATCCGCACGCTGCGCCAGGGCGGCGGGCTCTCGGGCTTCACCAAGCGCGCCGAGAGCGTCTACGACCCGTTCGGCGCCGCGCACTCCTCGACCTCGATCTCGGCGGCGCTCGGCATGGCGGTCGCGCGCGACCTCAAGGGCGAGCGGCGCAACGTGATCGCGTTGATCGGCGACGGCGCGATCTCCG
>CAZZLX010000543.1:0-3230 GCA_964655235.1 uncultured Rhizobium sp. | reverse complement strand
CGGCCTCGGCGAAGCGCGCGTGGTAGGTCGCGGTGGCCGCAGCCAGGGTCGCGCGCCGCGTCGGCGACCGCCGGCGCTCGAGCAAGGCATTGGCCTCGCCCATCGCCTTCAGTTCGCGCATCAGGGTCAGCGCATCGGGATACGTGACAGAGATGCGGTCGGCGTCGGCGACCGGCAGCGCGAAACCCGCGCGTTGCAGAAGGCCGGCCGCGTCGCGCAGATCGGCGAAGGGCGAGACGCGCGGACCGGCGCCGCCCTCGATCTCGCTCTCGGCTTCGAGCCACGCCTGCCGGAGCTCGGTCAGTGTCTCGCCGCCGAACAACGCGGCGAGGAAGAGCCCATCGGGCTTCAACGCGCGCCGGATCTGCACCAGAGCGCCGGGCAGGTCGTTCACCCAGTGCAGGCTCAGGCACGAGAAGACCGCGTCCAGGCTCCCATTCGCGAACGGCAACAGCTCTTCGTCGCAGGAAATGGCGAGCCCGCCGGCCTTCGCCGCCATTTCGGGCGCGAGATCGGCCTGGACCAGATGCTCGACGCCGCCGCGCCCGTTCAGCACGCGACCGAGCTCGCCGCGATGGCAGCCGAGATCGAGCGCCAGCGGGAAGCGGTGCTTGATGTCGTCGAGCCGATCGGCGAGGCGATCGGCCACCTCGCGCAGGAGGAAATCGGCGCCGTCGAGCGTCGCCGCCGCGCGCCTGCGGCGACGGCGCAACAGCTTTCGATCGAAGACGCGTGCGCCTTCGGGAACGGTCCCGCTCATGGGTTCCTTATGGCACGGCGTTGACAGGTTGAGCGAGGCCTCGCCACCATCGCCCACGAATGACCACGACGGCACTCCTCGGCTTCGGCAAGCGGCTGGGCAAGGCGGCGCTCGACGCGCTGCTGCCACCGCTCTGCCTCTCATGCCAGGCGATCGTCGACCAGCCCGGCGCCGTCTGCCCGGCCTGCTGGGCGAAGCTGTCCTTTCTTGGCGCACCGATGTGCCGTCGCTGCGGCCTTCCCTTCCCGCACGACGTCGGCCCCGCCGCCGAATGCGCCGCGTGCGTCGCCGATCCGCCGCCCTGGGAGCGGGCGCGCGCCGTCTTCGCCTATGACGACGCCAGCCGGGGGCTGGTGCTGGGATTCAAGCATTCGGACCGGCTGCACGGCGCGCCCGCTTTCGGCCGCTGGCTCGCGCGTGCCGGCACCGAGCTCGCCGCCGAGGCGGACATCGTCGCACCGGTGCCGCTGCATTGGCTCCGCCTCGCGCTCCGCCGCTACAACCAGGCCGCGCTCCTGGCCCGGGCGCTCGCCGCGGCATCCGATGTTGCCTGCATCCCCGATCTGCTGAAGCGCACGCGGCGCACGCCGAGCCAGGGGAAACTCGGCCGCGGCGAGCGCCAGCGGAACGTCGCCGGCGCCTTCCGCCTCCGCGAGCGCTATCGCGCCAGGATCGACGGCAAGCGCATCCTGCTGGTCGACGACGTGCTGACCACCGGCGCTACCGCGCGCGCCTGCACCAAAGCGTTGCTGGCGGCCGGCGCGGCCGCGGTCGACGTGGTCACGCTGGCCCGGGTGGTTCGCGCCGAATAGCCGAATCATTTCCGCCGGCCGCCTCTTGCGGGCAACCGGCAACGTCGTACATATGTTTAGAGACGCAATCGCCCGCTTCGGATCCGAGCTCAAAATGGCCAATGTCGAGATCTACGTCAGCGCCTATTGCCCCTACTGCCACCGCGCCAAGGCGCTGCTGGATTCGAAGGGCGTCAAGTACACCGAGTACGTCGTCGACGGAGACTCTGCCTTGCGCGACAAGATGGTCGAGCGTGCGCAGGGCCGCTACACCGTGCCCCAGGTGTTCATCGACAATGTCGGCGTCGGCGGCTCCGACGACATCCACGACCTCGACCGCCGCGGGAAGCTGAACTCCCTCCTCGGAATCTAGTGCTCGGTATTTAGGCACGATTTTCCGCTTAGGCTTCCGCGTCCGCCCAAGCTAGGCTGCATTCCTCAAGGCCGCATCAGACGGCCGGCAAGGGAAGGACGACGGAAGAGTGACCAGCGGGCACCAGCACGGCGCGGGCGCGCAGCCGTTGCTGTCCATCGAAGATCTGCACGTTCATTTCGTCACCTCGCGCGGCGTGGTGCGCGCGGTCGAAGGCGTCTCCTATCAGGTCCGCAAGGGCGAGATCGTCGCCGTGGTCGGCGAGTCCGGCTGCGGCAAGTCCGTGACCGCGCTGAGCGTGATGCGGCTTCTGTCCCAGCCGGCCGGCCGGGTCGTCGGCGGCCGCATCATGTTCGAGGGCCGCGACCTGCTCACGCTAGGCGACGAGGAGATGCGCGCGATCCGCGGTCGCGACATCGCGATGATCTTCCAGGAGCCGATGACCTCGCTGAACCCGGTCCTCTCGATCGGGCTGCAGATCATGGAGCCGCTGACCATCCATCTCGGCATGAGCGAGGCGCAGGCGCGCGCCCGCGCGGTCGAGCTGATGGGCCTGGTCGGCATCACCGATCCCGAGCGCCGCCTCGACCAGTATCCGCATCAGCTTTCCGGCGGCATGCGCCAGCGCGTGATGATCGCGATCGGGCTCGCCTGCAATCCGAAGCTGATCATCGCCGACGAGCCGACGACCGCGCTCGACGTCACCATCCAGGCGCAGATCCTGGAGCTGATGAAGGACCTGGTGCAGCGCCTCGGCATCTCACTGGTCATCATCACGCACAATCTCGGCATCGTCGCCCGCTATGCCGACCGCGTGAACGTGATGTACGCAGCCCGCATCGTCGAGCAGGGCACCGCCGACGAGGTGTTCCTCGCCCCGAAGCATCCCTATGCGATCGGCCTGATGCGCTCGGTCCCGCGCCTCGATCGGCCGCGCGGCGCACGGCTCGAGACGATCGAGGGCTTGCCGCCGAACCTCCTGAAGCCGCCGACTGGCTGCCGCTTCGCGGAACGCTGCCCCTACCGGATCGATATCTGTGCGACCGAGCCGCCATTGGCATCGATCGATGGCGACCATCTCTCCGCCTGCCATCGCGCCCGCGAGCTGCCGCTCGCGACGGCTTCGGCCGCCGAGACCGCACTCCAGCCGGCAGATGTCGCCTCGACGCAGCCGACCATTCTTTCGGTCGAGAACCTGGCCAAGCACTTCAAGGTCAGCGCGCGCGGCCTTCTCGGCGGCGACGCCAAGACGGTCAAGGCGGTCGACGGCGTCTCCTTCACCATTGCGCGCGGCGAGACCCTTGGC
>CAZZLX010000542.1:0-3239 GCA_964655235.1 uncultured Rhizobium sp. | reverse complement strand
GTCGGCGAGGAATTGCGTGAGGCGGCCGATGTGGTCGTCGAGCTGCCCGATCAGGCCCATGTAGGCGGTCTTGGCATTGGTCGCGACGTCCTCGCGCGCGAAGCTGCCTTCGTCGTTCTTGCGATAGGCCGCGACCACCGGATGCGCGTCCTGGGTCTCGTGGATCTGGCGCGCGATCGGCAGGTGCGTCGCGGGCGGATACATCGCGTGATAGGGCGCCGGCGCGAGATAGGGCCAGTGCGGCTTGATGTAGCTGAGATGCAGGCACCAGGGCTTGTCGCCCTGCTCGCGGATGAATGAGATCGCACGGTCGGTCGTATAGGCGGTCTCCGAATCCGCCTCACTCACGCGCGCCGGCAGATGCGCATTCCGGATCAGCCAGCCGTCATGCACTTCACCGTCCGTGCCCTCGGCACCGACGACGAAGTCGGTCCATGGGTCGTCGCCCGGATAGCGGGCCCTGAGATAGCGCATATAGGGCGCGTCGTCGGGCGGGCGGACATGGCCTTCGTAGAGATCGTAGGGCTCGAAGCCGCATTGGCGGAGCAGCAGCGTGCCGAGACTCGTTGGGTCGAGCCCGAGTCGCGTCATGCCCTCGATGTCGGGTGTGAAGTGGAGCTTGCCGGCGACCGCGACGCGAAGGCCGAGCGGCCGCAGGTGATCACCCAGGGTCGGCTCGTCGATCGGCAGCGGCACGCCGTTCCAGGTCGAGCCGTGGCTGCGCATCGTACGTCCCGTATAGAAGGACATCCGCGACGGGCCGCAGACTGCCGAAGCGCAAAAAGCGTTGCGGAACAACACGCCGCGCCGAGCCAGGGCGTCGATATGGGGCGTCTTCAGCGTCGGGTGGCCCATGCACGACAGGTAGTCGTAGCGAAGCTGGTCGCACATGACGAACAGGAGGTTGCGGACGGCGGCCATCGGGCTTCCTGAGGCGGGTCGGCGCCAGCATGGACGACGGATCGCCTGGAAAGCCAGGGGTTTGACCGGACCCTGGGGCGGGCGCTAGCAATGACGGCGTGAAGACCAGGATTGCCGGGTGGGCGATCGCGGCTTTGACGTTGGCGCCTCTGGCGGCGGAAGGCACGACCTTCCGCTATGCCGCCAGCGCCGATCTGCTCGGCCTCGACCCCTACATCAACAACGACGGCGTCACCAACGCCATGAAGGGCAACCTCTACGAAGGTTTGCTCACCCGGCGTCACGACATGACGCTGGAACCGGCGCTGGCCGCCGAATGGGGAAGGACGGCTACGGACGTCTGGCGCTTCAAGCTGCGGGAAGGAGTCGTCTTCCACGACGGTACGCCGTTCGACGTCGACGACGTGCTGGCCTCGTTCGCGCGCATCACCCAGGACCAGTCGGCCTACCGCGGCGCCATGGCGACGATCCGCGAAATCCGCAGGATCGGCGACTACGAGATCGACGTCGTCACCAAGCAGGCGGACGCCACGCTCGACCAGGGCATGCCGCTGTTCCTGATCATGAGCAAGCGCTGGCTCGAGGCGAACAACACCGAGCACGTGCTGCGCGGCACCAACGCCGCCACCTATGCCAACAGCAATGCCAACGGCACCGGGCCGTTCAGGCTGGTCCGCCGCGTCCCCGGCGTGCGCACCGTGGTCGAGCCCTTCCCGGACTGGTGGGGAACGCGCGAGCACAACCTCACGCGCGCGGTGTTCCGCCCGATCCCCAACACCGAGGCGCGCCAGCAGGCACTGCTCGACGGCGAAATCGACATGGCCTATCCGGTTCACGGCCTCGATGTGCCCAGGCTCGAGCAGGCCGGCATCCGCGTCATCCTCGGCCCCGACCTGCGGACGGTGTTCCTGGGCTTCGACAGCTTCCGCGACGAGTCGCTCGACCTCAAGGGCAAGGGAAAGAATCCGTTCAAGGATCGCCGCGTCCGCGAGGCCTTCCAGAAGGCGATCAATCTCGACTGGCTGCACACAGACGTCATGCGCGGCCTGTCGCGGCCGACCGGCTCGATGATCGCGCCCGGCATCGAGGGCTATTCGCCGGAGCTCGACAGGCCGGTCGCCTTCGATCCGGACGGTGCGGCGCGGCTGCTGGCCGAAGCCGGATATGCGAACGGCTTCCCGGTCACGCTCGACTGCACCAACGATCGCTACGACAACGACGAGGCGATCTGCCG
This sequence comes from uncultured Rhizobium sp., assembly GCA_964655235.1. GTDB lineage: Bacteria > Pseudomonadota > Alphaproteobacteria > SHVZ01 > SHVZ01 > SHVZ01. The sequence goes on along the minus strand of CAZZLX010000542.1, from coordinate 1,084 downwards.
GCGGGTCGCGCTGATGCTGGCGCGCATCCGCATCACGGTGAAGCTCAACGTTCAGCCGCGTGCCGAGTATTTCGAGAAGGCGAGCCAGCGCGGCGGCCACAACACCTCCTTCTACATCCTGGGCTGGACGCCGACGACCTTCGACGGCCTGAGCGCGCTCAACTCGGTGATCGGGACCGGCGGCGGCGCCAATTTCGGCCGCTACTCGAACCCGAAGATCGACATCCTCGCCCGCAAGGCGGCACAGGAGCAGGACCCGGTGCAGCGCCGTCAGCTCATCAGCCAGGCGCTGTCGATCCACAAGCAGGATGTCGGCCATATCCCGCTGCACCAGCAGATGCTGGCCTGGGGCGTGCGCCCGACCGTGGCCGAGATCAAGCCGCGGCCCTGGAACGACGTCGACCTCCGCTGGGTCAGAATGAAGTAGACTGGCCCGATGCCAGGCCCCAACAAGGCACCCGGCCACATCGTCCTGACCTCGCATCCCGGTGCGAGCGGCACCAAGCCGCTGCCGATCAAGTGGGGTGCCGCCGACGCCGAGACGCGCGGCCCGATCATCGCGACGACGACCGAGACCAAGCACCGCAACGTGATCGGTGCCCATGCCGGCGCCTACGCGCTCTACCGCGCGCTCGCGATCGCCTCGGGACGCCTGAGCTCGATGCACGTACCCGACCTCACCAACACAGCGCCTGCCGAGCCGATCGGTCCCAACCCGCAATGGGCGGATCCGAAGAAGATCGTCTCGCTCGATCCCTTCGGCCACATGGTCGCCGACGCCTTCGCCGACCGGCTCAAGGACGGCTGGGACATCCGCCCGACCATCGCGGTCACCAAGGCGCGCATCAACCTTCCGGAGCTGCGCGACGCGATGGCCGCCGGCCGCCTCAAGCCCGACGGCGACGTGCTGCTTCCGAGCGGCGACACCCGCGTCACCAAGATCGCGATCGAGCCGGTCTGGTACCTGCCCGGCCTCGCCGAGCGCTTCGCGGTCACCGAGAGTCTGCTCCGGCGCTCGCTGTTCGAATACACGGGCGGCATGTTCCCCGAGCTCGTCACCCGGAGCGACCTCAAGGTCTTCCTG
>CAZZLX010000541.1:0-3247 GCA_964655235.1 uncultured Rhizobium sp. | reverse complement strand
TGAAAACGCTGGTGCCGAAGGGGAGGATCGAACTCCCGACCTACTGATTACGAATCAGTTGCTCTACCACTGAGCTACTTCGGCGACCCTTAAGCGAGGCGGCGCGGAACATACCCACAAGGGTCCGGTTCGGCAACTGTTCCGGCTTGGCAGTCCGGGACGGGAGGCGTAGCCTTTTCTGGTCGAGGAATTCGCGCCAACCATCAGGAGGCAAGGGAATGCCCGCGACGCATAACCTGGATGATTTGAAAGCACAGCATGCGCGGCTCGAGACCGAGCTCGAGCAGCAGAACTCCCGTCCTCATCCCGACGATCAGGTGATCGCGGATCTGAAGCGCCAGAAGCTGAAGATCAAGGACGAGATCGCGGAGATGACGCGACACTGACGCGCCAGAAAAGCGCGCTTCCCATCAGGCCGCGCCTCGTGCCCGGGACCGGGTGCGGGGCGCGTTCGTTTTTTCGGCCTCGGCCTTCGAGGCCTCGTCCAGGATCCAGCCGCGGAAGGCGGCGATCTTAGGCTCGTCGGCGCGGCCCGTCGGGCAGACCAGGTGATAGGCGTCCTCGGTCTGGATGTAGATGTCGAAGGGCTGGATCAGCCGCCCCGACTCCAGCTCCTCGGCGAAGTATTCCGGCGGGCCGAGGGCCACGCCGAGGCCTTCCTCCGCCGCCGCCACCGCCATCTGCGTGGTGTCGAACTCGATGAGCCGGCGCGACGGCCGCCAGCTGCAGCCGGCCGCTTTGAACCAGGCTTTCCAGTCCAGCGTGTCGTCGGTCTCGGCCAAGAGCGGCAGCAGCTGCAGGTCGCTCGGCTGGTTCAGCGACTGGCCCTTGGTGAGCTTCGGGCTCAGCAGCGGCGTGTAGACCGGCCGGATCACCTTCCAGGAATCCAGCCCCGGCCACTCGCCATGGCCGTAGCGGATGGCGATGTCGACGTCCTCGCGCGCGAAGTCGACGAGCCGGTCGGTCGTCGTCAGCTTCACGTCGATCTCGGGATGCGCCTTGAGGAAGCCGCCGAGGCGCGGCACCAGCCAGCGCGCGGCGAAGGAGAAGGTGAGGCTCAAGGTCAGCACGCCGCTATCGCCGCGGGTCTGGACCTTCTGGACCGCCTCGGCCAGGCGGTCGAAGCCATCGCGGACGCCCGGCCACAGGAGCTGCCCGGCATCGGTCAGCAGCAGCCGCCGCGTCAGGCGCCGGAACAGGGGCTGGCCCAGCTGGTCTTCGAGCAGCTTCACCTGGTGGCTGATCGCCGCCTGGGTCACGCCAAGCTCGGAGGCGGCCCGCGTGAAGCTCAGGTGACGCGCCGCCGCCTCGAAGGCGCGAAGCGCGGACAGGGGCGGCAGGCGACGGCTCATGACGCCGAACTATGCATTAGTTCTGCTCATCGACGCAATGCACAAATCTCATTTGTCGGCCTTGCTCCCCGGCCGCAGGTTGCCGGCCTCGCGTCCTGCATGCGGAGATGTGGTCATGGCCGGCACCCATCGCTACACCGCCACCGTCGAATGGACCGGCAACACCGGCGACGGCACGCGAACCTACAAGTCGTACGAGCGCCGGCACGTGATCTCCGTCACGGGCAAGCCGCCGATCCCGGGTTCGTCCGATCCCGCCTTCCGCGGCGATCCCACGCGCTACAATCCCGAGGATCTGCTGGTCGCATCGCTGTCGACCTGCCACATGCTCTGGTTCCTGCACCTGGCGGCGACGGCGAAGATCGTGGTCACGGCCTATGTCGACCACGCCTCGGGCACGATGGTCGAGGATGCGTCGGGCGGCGGCCGCTTCGAAGAGGTCGTGCTCGCGCCCGAGGTGACGATCGCAGGGATCTTCGACACCGCGAAGATCGACGCGCTCCACCACGAGGCGCACGAGAAATGCTTCATCGCCAACTCGGTCAATTTCCCCGTGCGCTGCGCGGGCCGGGCGCGCAGTGCGTCCACGGATTAGTTCGCCTTATGGTGCAGATGCGAAAAGATCGTTTGTCCACAGGCTGAGAGAGGGCCACCTTCTGGTTCCTAAGACGGAAGGAGTCCCTCCCCATGACCCATCAGTCAGCTTCTTGTGAAACCGCCCCCCGGCCCGCATTCCAGGCCCGCATCGGCTTCGTCCCCCGCCGGTCCGGGTTCTTCGCGGCGATCGTCGACCGGCTGCTCGAATGGCAGGAGCGCAACCGCTCGCGCATCCTGCTCGGCCGGCTCGACGACCGCATGCTCCGCGACATGGGCGTCAGCCGCGCCGATGTCGACTACGAGGTCCAGAAGCCGTTCTGGCGCGCCTAAGGCTTAAGTGAGCTCCAGGGCCGAAGGCGGCTGTCTCTGTGGCGCCGTCCGCTTCCGGGCGGACGGCGCCCCTTCTTACGTGAACTTCTGCCATTGCCGGATGTGCCAGAAGGCCTCCGGCGCGCCGATGGTGGCCTGGGCCACCTTCGAGCGTGCGCGCGTTGAAATCACCGGCATGCCGATGTTCCGGCTCTCCTCGCCCAAGGTGAAGCGCGGCTTCTGCGGCGACTGCGGCTCGACACTGATCTGGCAGCGACGCTGCGGCGACACCCTCGACCTCGCGGTCGCGACCTTCGATGATCCGAACGCGCTGGCGCCGTCCGAGCACATCTGGACGGAAAGCCGGGCGCGCTGGCTCAACCTGACCGACCACCTGCCGCGCTTTCGCCAGCGCGGCGGTCCCGGCGCCGAGAAGGAGTTCTGAGTGAAGCTCTACGACTACGCGCCGTCGGGCAACGGCTACAAGGTGCGCCTGCTGCTGGCCCATCTCGGCATCGCGTACGAGCGGGTCGAGGTCGACTCCAACGCCGGCGCGACGCAGACGCCGGAGTTCCTGAAGCTCAACGCCAACGGCAAGATCCCGACCGTCGTGCTCGACGACGGCACGGTGCTGCCGGAATCCAACGCGATCCTCTACTACTTCGCCGAAGGCACGCCGTATCTGCCGGAGAAGAAGATCGACCGCGCCCAGGCGCTGCGCTGGATGTTCTTCGAGCAGTACAGCCACGAGCCCTACATCGCGGTCCTGCGCAACTGGCTGCATCACCTGCCCTCGATCACCGACGAGCAGAAGGCGCGCGTGCCGGATCTGCGAAAGCGCGGCGAGCGCGCGCTCAAGGTCATGGACGAGCATCTGACAGGCGAGCCCTACTTCGCCGCCGCCCGCTACACGATCGCCGACATCGCGCTCTATGCCTACACGCATGTCGCCGACGAGGGCGAGTTCGACCTGAAGAAATATCCGTCGG
>CAZZLX010000540.1:0-3256 GCA_964655235.1 uncultured Rhizobium sp. | reverse complement strand
ACCTTCTCCCAGAAGGAGGCCGGCCACATGAAGGTCTTGTAGTAGAAGCCGGCCGGGAGGAAGCGGCCGACCAGCGAGTTGATCGCGTTGACGTCGAAGGCGAGCGACGGCCAACGGTTCTGGCTGGTGGCGACCAGGCCATCGAACAGCTCGGCCACGGTCGCGCGCGTATTCGGCTCCTGGCGCGCGCCGGAGCGCAACTGGACCAGCGCGCAGGGTTCCTCGGGGCCGGCGGTCACGATACCGCGCGGCCGGTGATACTTGAAGCTGCGGCCGACCAGGCGCTCGCCATTGGCGAGGAGGGCGGAGGCAAGCGTGTCGCCGGGATGCCCTTCGAAGCTGTGGCCGTCGAAGGTGAATTTGAGCGTGCGGCTGCGGTCGATGCGGCCGCCATAGGCGAGGCGATAGCGCTGGGTCATGACTGCGGCACTGAGACGGCGTCGCCGGCCTTGGCGACCTGGGCGATGTCATGGGTCACGGTGTGACGGACGACCTTGAGCCACTGGCGGCAGCCCGCGACATGGTGCCACCACTCGGCGTACCAGCCCTTCGGATTGTCGCGCTCGTAGGCGTAGAGATAGAAGGCCTCGGCACCGGCGTCGCCGGAAGGACGCTTCACCGAGGCGTCGCCGCCGAACTTGAACTCGACTTCGTCGCGAACGCCGCAGTAGGGACAGGCGATGCGCAGCATGGTCGGTCCCCCTCAGTGCAGCCAGGGGAAGGGACCGGCGCCCTTCTCGTCGACCATCGCGCCGTCGCGGAAGCGCTCGATCGTCATCGCGGCGTTGAACGCATGCGGCTCGTCCTTGGCGATCGTGTGCGCGAAGCACCAGCCCGAACCCGGAACGGCCTTGAAGCCGCCGTAGCACCAGCCGCCGTTGACGTAGAGGCCGCGGACCGGCGTCTTGCAGATCAGAGGCGTGCCGTCGAAAGTCATGTCCATGACGCCCGCCCACTGGCGGAGCACGCGAAGCCGCGACAGCATCGGGATCATCGACACGCCTTCGCTGATCACGTGCTCGGCCTCGGGCAGCGTGCCGCGCTGGGAGAAGGAGTTGTAGCCGTCGAGGCCCCCGCCGAAGACGAGACCGCCCTTGTCCGACTGGCTGATGTAGAAGTGCCCGGCGCCGAAGGTGACGACGCAGTCGAGCACGGGCTTGATCGCCTCCGAGACGAAGGCCTGCAGCAGATGGCTCTCGACCGGTAGGCGGATGCCGGCCATGGCCGCGACCTGCGAGGTGTGGCCGGCGACCGCGATGCCGACCTTCGGCGCGGCGATGTAACCCCGCGTGGTCTCGACGCCGACGACCCGGTCGCCCTCGCGCCGTATGCCGGTGACCTCGCAGTTCTGGATGATGTCGACGCCGAGCCTGTCGGCGCCGCGCGCCAGCCCCCAGGCGACCGCGTCGTGGCGGGCAGTGCCGCCGCGCTTCTGCAGCAGCCCGCCCTGGATCGGGAAGCGGGCATTGTCGAAGTCGAGGATCGGCGCCAGCTCGCGCACCTGCTCGCGGTCGAGCAGCTCGGCGTCGATCCCGTTCAGCCGCATCGAGTTGCCGCGCCGCGCGTAGACGTCGCGCTGCGAGTCGGAATGGTAGAGGTTGATGACGCCGCGCTGGCTCATCATCACGTTGAAGTTCAGGTCCTGCTCGAGTCCTTCCCAGAGCTGCAGCGACTTCTCATAGAACAGGTTGTTTTCGGGGAAGAGGTAGTTCGAGCGGACGATCGTGGTGTTGCGGCCGACATTGCCGAGGCCGATCTGGCCTCGTTCGAGTACCGCGACATTGGTGATGCCCTGCGAGCGCGCCAGGTAGTAGGCGCTCGCCAGGCCATGCCCGCCGCCGCCGATGATGATCACGTCATAGGCGGACTTGGGATCCAGGTCGCGCCAGGCACGGCCCCAGCCGGTCTGGCCGCGCAGGCCCTCGGAGATGAGGCGGAAGACGGAGTATTTGCTCATCGGGCGGGAAACGGGGTGTCGGAGGGAAGGACCTTAGACCGCCAAGGTCGCACAAGAACCCCAGCATCGAAAGCCCTTCCGCGACACGCAACGACGGAATTGAGCCTGAGGCGGAACGCCGGCTAGGAGGCGGCGCGTTTGCGGGCGAACAGATCCGAGCTCTTCCTGGCCTCTTCCTCCGCCTGGGCGCGTAGAACGGTCTTCAGCAGCTTGCCGTTGTTGTTGCGCGGCAATGGCTCTGTGGTGACGCGGATCACATTCACATAGGGCATTGTGGCCGACGAGCTTGTCCGAGGAGATGCCCTGGTAGGCGAAAGCGCACACGGCGTGGCACGGACAATCACTTGCTTGGGAGCGCGGCGCCGACGCCGTTCAGGAAGATCGAGACCTTGAGTCGGATCAGGTCCTTGATCTTACCCTTGAGCGGCACGCTGAAGACCCACTTGCGGACGCCGAGGTGATAGATGATCGCGTGCAGCGTCAGCGCCATCTCCAGCTCCCGGTCGGTGACCTTGCCCTTAGCCCGGGCTGCCGCCGGCAGGCTGGCACAGATCGCGCGCGCGATCGCCGGATAGATCAGGCGCCGCATGTCGCCATAGTAGCTGCGGGAGCTCTCCGACCAGGCGAGGCCGCCATAGAGGAAGAGTCGGAAGTTCTCCTTGGTCATCACCTTGTCGAAATAATCGCTGTAGAAGTCGACCAGTCGATCTTCGAGCGGCACCGACTCGTCGGTGATGAGCGACACCCAGCCGGGATAGAATGAGCTCGCCTCGATCTCGTGGAAGATCCGCTCGATCATCGTGATCTTGGTCGGGAAGTAACGGAAGAGTAGCGGCTGGGTGACGCCGAGCCTTTGAGCCAGCTCCTCGGTGCCGCCATTGAGGCCGCGCTCCGAGAAGTACCGCTTGGCCTCGTTCAGGATCAGGCGCTCGCGCTCGGCCGGCTTCAGGCGCCGCGAGGGCGTGGAAGCACTGCGTTTATTCAGCTTGGCCATGCCTCAGGCCCGCACGAGCAGCGCGGCGTGCCCGGCTGAGCCTATTGATGAATTACTAAGCACACGTCCCCGCTTCGAATTTGCCCGCGAACGTAGTCTGGCGGCGGGCGAAAAGCCAGCCGGCAGAAATTGCTGATAGAATGTTAATTAAGCGTAATTTGTCGTTGACGTCGCTGTCATGGGCCCTCGGCACGCTGCTGGCGGAGGCCCGGCTGAGAGGGTGTCGATGCACGCCCGCCGCGCCCGGCGGCATGCTCGGTTGGCTGCTCGAACGCACGCACTCTACTGACCGAGATCCTGCCCAA
>CAZZLX010000539.1:0-3257 GCA_964655235.1 uncultured Rhizobium sp. | reverse complement strand
ATCGAGCGTGCCGACGCCGTAGAGCGCTTCGAGGCGCTTTCGCCCGTTAGTCGAATCGAAACGCGCACCCGGCAGCGGCACCAGCGCGTTCCGCCATTCGCGGAGGATGTCGACCAGGCCCGGGGCCTGGATCAGCCGATCGGGGACCAGGAGTTCGGCCGGGTCGAGGCGGGCGAGCGCCGAGGCGACGCTACGCGCGTCGACCGGCCGGGCGCCGACCTCGCCGGTCGAGATCTCGACCCAGGCGATCGCCATCGACCCTTGGGCATCGGCGAGCGATGCCAGGAAATTCGAGCGGCGGGCGTCGAGCAGCGTCTCTTCGGTCAGCGTGCCGGGGGTGACGATGCGGACCACCTCGCGGCGGACGACCGATTTGGAGCCGCGCTTCTTGGCCTCGGCCGGGTCCTCCATCTGCTCGCAGATCGCGACCCGGAAGCCCTTGCGGATCAAGCGCGGGAGGTAGACCTCGGCGGCGTGGACCGGTACGCCGCACATGGCGATGTCCTGGCCCTCGTGGCGGCCACGTTTGGTCAGCGCGATGTCGAGGGCGCCCGCCGCCTTGACCGCGTCCTCGAAGAACAGCTCGTAGAAATCGCCCATCCGATAGAACAGCAGCGCGTCCGGATGGCCGGCCTTGATCTCCAGGTACTGCGCCATTCCCGGCGAGAGCTCGGTCGCGGGGGGCGGGCTGGTGTCCGTCGGCATGGGCGAGGTTTAGCGGAAAGCGGGGGCCGAGTCTCAAGCCAGAAGAGATCCCACCCTAACCCTCCCCCGCGCATGATGCGAGAGACGGAGCCGGACGGTCGGAGGCGATGCCACGACGCATCGTGATCCGTCCTTATTGATAGAGTGTTTACCGGCGCCGAGGCCCCATGCCATAGGTCGGACATGGCGAGTCTGACCGTTCTCAACGCGGTTCTGCTGTCCGGCGCGACGCTGGTCCTGGCCGGCATCCTGTCGAGCCTCGTCGCCAAGCGCTTCGGCGCCCCGTTGCTTTTGGTCTTCCTCCTGATCGGCATGCTCGCCGGCGAGGACGGGCCAGGAGGCATCAAGTTCGACGACTTCCAGTCGACCTTCCTGATCGGTTCCCTGGCACTCGCGGTGATCCTGTTCGACGGCGGTCTGCGGACCAAGCTCGCCGCCGTGCGCGGGGCGATGGCGCCGTCGCTGATCCTCGCCACCGTCGGCGTCGTCATCACCGCGACCCTGACCGGCGCCTTCGCCCTGATGGTGCTCGACCTCACCTGGCTCGAGGCCTTTCTCCTGGGCTCCGTCGTCGCCTCGACCGACGCCGCCGCGGTCTTCTTCCTGCTGCGCTCTGGCGGCCTCGAGCTCCGCCAGCGGGTGACGGCGACGATCGAGGTCGAATCCTCGACCAACGATCCGGTCGCCGTGTTCCTGACCCTGCTGGTCGTCGAGATCATCACCGTCGGCAAGGGCGAGGCCGATGTCCGCGTCTTCGCCGAGCTTTTCCGCGCCTTCCTGATCGGCGGGGCGCTGGGCTATGCCGGCGGGCGCGCCATCGTCTGGCTCACCAACCGCACCGAGCTGCCGCACGGGCTGCATCCGCTGTTCGTGGTGGCGAGCGCGATCGCGATCTACGCGCTGGCGTCGGTGATCCACGGCTCGGGCTTCCTCGCCGTCTATCTCGCCGGCCTCGTCGTCGGCAACCGGCCGGTCCGTGCCTTCGCCAGCGTGCTGTCCTTCCACGACGCGGTCACCTGGCTCTGCCAGATCGTCATGTTCCTGGTGCTGGGGCTGCTGGTGACGCCGCACACGCTGATCACCTTCCTGGTGCCCGGCGTCGCGGTCGCGGTGTTCCTGATGCTGGTCGGCCGGCCGTTGGCCGCGGCGGTCTGCCTGCTGCCGTTCGGCTACACGCCGAAGGAGGTGCTGTTCGTCGGCTGGGTCGGCCTGCGCGGCGCGGTCGGCGTCTTCCTCGCCTCGATCCCGGTCCTGGCCGAGGTGCCGAATGCCGGCGTGTTCTTCAATGTCGGATTTTTCGTCGTGCTGATCTCGCTGGTCATTCAAGGCTGGACCATCAAGCCGGCGGCGTTGCGCCTCGGCCTCGCGCTGCCGCGCACGGCGCCTGAGTCCAAGCGCATCGAGATCGATCTTCCCGGCCAGCTGAAGCAGGAGCTCGTGGGCTATCCGGTGCAGGCTGACTCCGCCGTGCTGGCGCAGGGGCGCGTGCCGAACTGGGCGAAGCCGGTGCTGGTGATCCGCTCGAACGCGATCCTGGAGCCGGCGGAGGCCGGGCGCTTCGTCGAGGACGACTACGCCTACTTCCTGGTGCCGCTGAAGAAGGTGCAGCGGCTCGACCAGCTGTTCACGCCGTCGCCGGAAGCCGAACGCGACCGCGAGGCGTCGGGCGAATTCCTGCTCGCCGGCTCGGCGCCGCTGGGTCAGGTGTGCGCGCTCTACGGCATCGCGCTTCCCGAAGGCGAGCGGGCCGAGGAATCGATTGCCGACTTCTGCGCCGCCCGCTTCGAAGGCGCCCCCCGCACCGGCGACCATCTCGGGCTCGGGCCCGCGAGGCTGGTGGCCCGCCGGATGGAAAGCGGCCGGGTGGAGCTTGCCGGCCTGCTGGTGGACGAGGACGAGGAGGACGACGAGCCGCGCCGGCCGAGCCTCAAGGAAATCGCGACGCGGCTGCGGCGGAAGCTTCGGGGTCGCTGAACGCATGCCGGACGGAATGCTGCACTGCGGCTAAAGGCTTGTTCGAATAGGCCATTTGCGCACGGGGGCTTTCCTGCCCCACAATGCTTCCGCGGCTCAAAAAACAAGATTCCCGGGAGAAGCGTTCATGGCATCCGACAATCGCGTCACCGAAACGGAGGCGCTGGAGTTCCATGCGCAAGGCAAACCGGGAAAGATCGAGATCGCGCCGACCAAGGCGCTGACCACGCAGCGGGACCTCTCGCTCGCCTACTCGCCGGGCGTCGCCTGGCCCTGCCTCCACATCGCCAAGGACCCGGACAAGGCCTACGACTACACGGCCAAGGGCAACATCGTCGCGGTGATCTCCAACGGCACCGCGGTCCTCGGCCTCGGCGACCTGGGCCCCTTGGGCGCCAAGCCGGTGATGGAAGGCAAGGCCGTCCTGTTCAAGCGCTTCGCCGACATCGACGGCATCGACCTCGAGGTCGACACCAAGGACGTCGACCAGTTCGTCAACGCCATCCGCTACCTCGGCAAGACCTTGGGCGGCATCAACCTCGAGGACATCAAGTCGCCGGAGTGCTTCATCATCGAGC
>CAZZLX010000538.1:0-3274 GCA_964655235.1 uncultured Rhizobium sp. | reverse complement strand
GGTCAGGATCTCCTGGTAGCCGGTCATCGAAGTGTTGAAGCAGACCTCGCCCACGGTCGATCCCGTCGACCCCAGCCCGCGTCCCCAGATCGTACGGCCCGAGGCCAGCACGAGTACGGCGGTGGAGCCGGGAGGAGGGAGCTGGGCGGCGTCGGTCATCTCGGTCGTCCTGCAGGTCGCGCCTCGGCTTCCCGGCGCTCCTACGAGAGGGCGCGAGAGGCAAGGCGGGCACTGATGTCGGGGCTTCGGCGAAGCCGCGACTTATTACGGGAAGGCCGGCCCGGCGTCAAGTCGGTGACAGTCTGGAAAGTGAAGGAATATCAATTCGTTAACCCGATGCGACGGTTTTGCAAAACGGTCCTGCATCGGCTAAGGTGAGGACTTTCCCGAAGATCATCCCGAGAGGTCGTCCATGCTCCGACAGCGCCTGTCCGAGGCCCTGAAGGAAGGCCTGAAATCGCGTGACGAGCGCACCACCGCGACCGTCCGCCTGATTCTGGCTGCCCTCAAGGACAAGGACATCGCCGCCCGCGTCACCGGCAAGACCGACGGGATCGCCGACGCAGACATCAACTCCCTGATGCAGGGAATGGTGAAGCAGCGCCGGGAATCGATCGAGATGTTCAAGAAGGGCGGCCGCCAGGACCTCGTCGAGAAGGAGGAGGGCGAGATCGCGGTGATCGAGCGCTTCCTTCCCCAGCAGATGAGCGAGGACGAGATGAAGGCCGCGGTCAAAGGCCTTGTCGCCGAACTCGGCATCACCAGCATCAAGGACATGGGCAAGGCGATGGCGGCGCTGAAGGAGCGCTACGCCGGCCGCATGGACCTCTCCAAGGCCGGCGGCATCGTCAAGCAGTCGATCGGCTGACGAGCGGGCGTCGGTGAGCCTCAAGCCGGAATTCCTGGATGAGATCCGCGACCGGGTGAGCCTCTCCTCGGTCGTCGGCCGCCGCGTGCGCCTGATCCGCAAGGGACGCGAGCATTCCGGCCTCTGCCCCTTCCACAACGAAAAGACGCCGTCCTTCACCGTCAGCGACGACAAGGGCTTTTTCCACTGCTTTGGCTGCGGGGCCCATGGCGACGTGATCGGCTTCGTGATGAAGAGCGAGGGCCTCGCTTTCCGCGAGGCGGTGGAGCGCCTTGCCGGCGAGGCCGGCCTGCAGATGCCGGTCGAGCGCCCGGAAGAGCGCGAACGCGAGGAGCGGGCGCAGACGCTGGGCGAGGTGGTCGAGCTTGCCTGCCGGTTCTATGAGCAGCAGCTGCGTGCGCCAAACGGGCGCGTGGCGCTCGACTATCTCAAGGGCCGAGGCCTCGCGGAGGCGACGATCGCGCGCTTCCGGCTGGGATATGCGCCGGCGTCCTCGGGTGCGCTCAAGGCGGCGCTCGCCAAGGCGAACGTTCCCGAGGAGCGGATGGTCGCCGCTGGCCTCCTGAAGAAGCCTGAAGATGGCCGGGACGCTTTCGACTATCTCCGCGACCGCGTCGTGTTTCCGATCTTCGATCGCCGTGGCCGCCCCATCGCTTTCGGCGGCCGGACGATGAGCAGCGACGGCGGACCGAAGTACCTCAACTCGCCCGAGACCGAGCTCTTCCACAAGGGACGCGGCCTCTACGGCCTGCATCTCGCGCGCGAGGCGGCGCACAAGGTGGGCGAGGTCGTCGTCGTCGAGGGCTACATGGACGTGATCGCGATGGCGGAAGCGGGCATGGCCCACGCCGTCGCACCGCTCGGTACCGCGCTGACCGAGGACCAGATCCAGGAACTCTGGAAGCTGGCCCCCGAGCCGATCCTCTGTTTCGACGGCGACGCCGCCGGCCAGCGCGCCGCCGCGCGCGCTGCCGACCGCGCCTTGCCGCTGCTCAAGCCCGGCCGCTCAGTCCGCTTCGTCCAGCTACCGGCGGGCGACGATCCGGACTCTCTGGTCCGGAAGAAGGGCGGCCAGGCCTTGAGAGAGGTTCTGGCGACCGCCCAGCCGCTGATCCGACAGCTCTGGGAGATCGAGCTGGCGGCCAAGCCGATCGACACGCCGGAGCGCCGGGCCGATTTCCACGATCGGCTTCGTCAGCGTCTGGGCAAGATTGCCGATCCGGCGATCCGGGAGTTCTACCGGCAGGGGTTCGACGAGGCGAAGCGCCAGAGCTTCCAGCGTTCCGAACCCTCGCATCGTCCTTGGGTACCGCGCGAAAGCGGCGGTTTCAGGGGCTTCCGTGGCGCGCCGCCGGTTCCCCAGGCGCCGCCCGGGGGGCGCGCGGCCCGGGCCGGGCGCGACCAGAGCCAGGCTCTACGCCTGGAGCAGGCTAAGGTCCTGGCGACGTTGCTGGCCCACCCCGAACTGGTGCCCGAAGTGGCGGAATCCCTGGGGTATGTGGTCTTCGACGGGGCGGCCGAGGAGCGGCTCAAACGCGCGTTAGCCATGATTCCGCCCGATCTCGCCCTTGACGCACAGGAAGTACGCCGCCATTTGAACGAACTGGGTTTTGCCGAGACCGTGGACAGGCTTATGAGCGATGAGGTACTTCAAAGTGCCTCCTTCGCTCGTCCGGGGGCACCCATCGAGGTTGCACGGGAGCGCGTTCAACGGTTTCTCGATAGGGCCGCGATCCCAGAGATCGAGGCTCAACTCGCGGAAGCCGAGCGGGAGCTTCTTGTGCATAAGACAGACGAGACCTGGGCCAGGTTCGACAGCCTGCGCCAGTCGTTGATGCGAATTAAGCCGCGCGTTGCCGGTGCCGAGGCCGCCGACGCGTGATTTTCGACTTTTGTTTCTAAGGACGTTCAAGCCGATGGCCAGCAAACCCGCCGCCGCAGTCGCCGCCACCGCATCCGAAGAGACCCAGACCCAGGATGGCCCCGACGGCCCTCTGATGGACAAGGTCGGGATCGCGGTGAAGCGCCTGATCCAGAAGGGCAAGGAGCGGGGCTACATCACCTATGGCGAACTGAACCAGGCGCTGCCGTCGGACCAGATGACGTCCGAGCAGATCGAGGACGTCATGACCTCCCTCTCCGAGATGGGGGTCAACGTCATCGAGAGCGAGGAATCCGACGACGCCCAGCCGGCCGAGCCGGAAAAGGCGGAGGAAGAGTCCGAGGGCGACGGCCCTGCGGTCGCCGGGAATGTCGGCGACGACGTCGGCCGCACCGACGATCCGGTCCGCATGTATCTGCGCGAGATGGGCTCGGTCGAGCTGCTCTCGCGTGAGGGCGAGATCGCGATAGCCAAGCGCATCGAGGCCGGCCGCGAGATGATGATCGGTGGCATCTGCGAGAGCC
>CAZZLX010000537.1:0-3288 GCA_964655235.1 uncultured Rhizobium sp. | reverse complement strand
GCCTGCTCGCTTTCCGTCAGAAGCAGTCGCGCGTGCCGCAGCATGCGGACGAGCAGCTCAGCCATATGACCGCGAACTACTACGGCATGATCTCGCTGGTCGACCACAACGTCGGCCGCATCCTGCTGGCGCTGGAGGATCTTGGTCTCGCCGGAAACACGATCGTCGTCTTCACATCGGATCACGGCGACTGGCTCGGCGACCATGGCCTGATCCTGAAGGGACCGATGCACTACGAGGGCGTGCTCCGCGTCGGCTGTGTGATGAAGGGGCCGGGCGTGCCGGCGGGCAGGGTGGTCAAGGATCCGGTCTCGACCCTCGATCTGCCCGCGACCTTCCACGACTTCGCCGGCGTTGCGCCGTCGCGCGACCTGCACTCGCGGTCGTTGCGGAGGGTGATGGACGGCGGCGAGACCCGCGACTTCGCCTACAACGAATGGGACCTGCACCCGGCACGCTGCGGCGTGGCGCTCAAGCTCCGCACCGTGCGCACGAAGACCCACAAGCTGACCTTGGAGGAGGGATCGGGCGCCGGCGAGCTCTACGACCTCGCCAACGATCCGATCGAGATGGACAACCGCTTCGGCGATCCGGGCGTCGCGGCGATCCAGCGCGAGCTGACCGACATGATCCGCAGCCGGCCCGACGACGTGAACATCACGCAGCTCGAGCCGGATGGGATGTCCTGACGTCTAGTCGCGATCCGTCGCCAGATGGAACAGGCAGTCGCCGCGCTCGACGCGGCCGGGGACGCGCTTGCAAAGCACCATGCCGTCGCGGTTGAAGTAGGCGGGCACCGGCTCGCGCAGCGGGTTGTCGACGAACTGCACGACGCCCGCGACCTGGCCCTTCTTCACCATGGCGCCGAGATCGGCGTAGGGCTCGAACAGGCCGGCATCGGGGGCGAAGCAGTAGTAGTCGTCGCCGCCGACATCCATCATGCGGGTCTTCGGCTTGTTGGTGGTGAGCTTGCTCTTCGGCGCGATGCCCATATGCTCCATGACGCGGCGGACGCCGTCCTCGGCGAACTTCTTGGCGTCGATGCCGACCATGCCGGCGCCGCCGAGCTCGGTGCCGAGGCGGAGCTTGCCGGCGCGCTCGGCGGCCCCCGTCGAGGTGCGGTCGCCGCCGCCGGCGTTCACGTAGCCGACCGGCGCGCCGAAGGCTTCGGCGAGCGCGATCAGCTTCTCAGTCCGCTTCTTGTCCTTGCTGATCGCGACCAGCGCGCTCGGGATGTAGAGCAGGCTCGACCCGCCCGAATGCAGGTCGAGGATCACGTCGGCACGCGACACCAGCTCGGTCTCGATGAAGTGCGAGATCATCCAGGTCGGCGTGCCGTCGGGGTCGCCGGGGAAGGTGCGGTTAAGGTTGCCCTGGTCGATCGGCGAGGTGCGCATGCCGGCCATCGCGGCCGGGAAGTTCGCCGCCGGAAGCACGATCACGCGGCCCTTGATGTCCTTGGGATCCAGGTCGCGGATCAGCTTGGTGGTCGCGATCTGGCCCTCGTACTCGTCACCATGGTTGCCGGACATGGCAAGCAGCGTCGGGCCCTTGCCGTTCTTGATGCAGGCGATCGGGATGGCGATGTGGCCATAGGCCGAGCGATGCACGGAGAAGGGAAGCTTCAGCCAGCTGACCTGCTTGCCGTCGGCCTCGAAATCGATCTCGCAGCCGATGCGGGTCTTGCCGCCGCCCATGCCGCCATTCGCCGTCGCGTTCAACGCCGCCATCGTCGTCTCCATCATTTCCGATCCGAAACGGCGGCGATGGTGGGACGGGGCCGCTTCCGGTTCAAGCGCCTTCGCGCCATCGCGGAAGCGGCATGCGGTCGCGCTCACCGGGCAGGGGCGAAGACGCGGAGCCGGTGGCCGTCCGGATCGAGCGCGACGAAGGTGGTGCCGAAGTCCATCTCGGTCGGCGCCTGGGCGATCGGGAGGCCGCGACGGCTCCACTCGCCATGGACCGAACGGACCGCTGCCGCGTCGGCGACGGTGAACGCGACCTCGCCGTCCTGCCCGGAGGAAGCGGGGGCCGGCTCGACCGTGTTTCGCGACCACAGGCCCAGCATCACTCCGTCGCGGAGCGGCAGCATGGCGAAGGTCGGCGAGGTCTCGACGGGAGGGCGTCCGAGTAGGGCAGCGTAGAACTCGGCACTCTTCGGCGGGTTGGCGACGTAGAGGAGGACGAAGGCGAAATCCGGCATGACGCATCTCCGTGGGGTTGTCTCAACGGAGAGAGGCTACGCGCCATAACTGCCAGATTATGTCAGTAGTCTAATCAGGCTCGATACCCTCGCTCGCGCGCCACTCCTTGAGCAGGGATTGGCGGCGGCGCGGGTAGCGCTTTTCGGTGACGGCGAGGCGGGTGATGCGGTCGGTGCGGAAGTGGCGAAAGTCTTGGCGCAGCTCGCACCAGGCGACGACGACCCGCACCCGCTCGAAGAAAGCGAGCGCGAACGGCCAGATCACGCGCCGCGTCTCCTTGCCTTCGCCGTCGGCGTAGACGATGCGGAGCTTCTTCTCCTCGCGGATGGCGGTCCGGATCGCCGGCAGTCCGTCGTCGCCGGCGGACGGCCCGTCGGCGGGACCGATCAGCAGCGGCGAGCCGTCCAGGCTCTCCTTGAGATCCTTCGGCAGCACCGCCGCGATCTTGGCGAGCGCGTTGCGCGCGGCGTCGCCGAGCGGGGTGTCGGTGCGTTCGGCGACCCAGCGCGATCCCAGCACCAGCGCCTCGATCTCGGCCTCCGAGAACATCAGTGGCGGCAGCATGAAACCCGGGCGCAGCACGTAGCCGATCCCGGGCTCGCCATCGATGTGGGCGCCCTGGCCGCGGAGCGTGTCGATGTCGCGATATAGAGTGCGGAGCGAGATGCCGAGCTCGTCGGCCAGGGTCTCGCCGGCGACCGGCCTTCGATGACGGCGCAGAACCTGGATCAGCTCGAGCAGGCGTTCGGTACGGGACAAGGGCGATCCTCCGGGATCACCCTACATCAGGCTGCTGACGGTTTCAGTCAGCAGGAAGTTCGAGGCGGTAGAAGCGCGCGGCGGTGCCGGAGAAGAGATCCTTCCGGTCGGCGGCGTTCATGCCCTTCGTCAGCTTCTTGCAGGCGTTCCAGAACACGGCGTAGCTGTACGAGCCCTTGTCGACCGGGAAGTTGCTCTCGAACATCGCGCGCTTCGGCCCGAAGGTCTCGATGCAGGTCTCGATGTAGGGCTTCCAGGCGGCCACGAGATCGTCCGACGACGGCGGCTCGGCCCTCGTCTCGCAGCCGAAGCCGTTCAGCTTCAT
>CAZZLX010000536.1:0-3290 GCA_964655235.1 uncultured Rhizobium sp. | reverse complement strand
CGGCGTTGGTCAGGCTGCCGGCCTCGGCAACCGCGTGGAAGACCCGGAGCTTGTCCCAATCCATCATGAGTTGGAACGGCTCCGGCTGGGATCTACTGCGCGGCGGTCTGGACGTGCGAGAACTCTTCAGCGGCGATGAAGCGCTCGGCCTCTAGCGCGGCCATGCAGCCCATACCGGCGGCGGTGATCGCCTGGCGGAAGACCTTGTCCTTGACGTCGCCGGCGGCGAAGACGCCGGGAACGTCGGTCGCGGTCGAGTCCGGCTTGGTCACGACGTAGCCGCCGTCGTCGATCTTCAGCTGGCCCTTGAACAGCGAGGTCGCCGGATCGTGGCCAATCGCGACGAACAGGCCGTCGACCTTGAGCTCGCTGACCGCGCCGGTCTGCACGTTGCGGATCTTGAGTCCGGTCACACCCGGCGGATCGGTCGGGCCCAGGATCTCGTCGACCGCCGAGTTCCAGACGATCTTGATCTTCGGATTGGCGAACAGCCGGTCCTGCATGATCTTCTCGGCGCGGAAGCGGTCGCGCCGGTGGATCACCGTCACCTTGGTCGCGTGGTTGGTGAGGTAGATCGCCTCCTCGACTGCGGTGTTGCCGCCGCCGACGATCGCGACCTCCTTGCCGCGGAAGAAGAATCCGTCGCAGGTGGCGCAGGCCGACACGCCGAAGCCGCGATACTTCTCCTCGGACGGGATGCCGAGCCAGCGCGCCTGGGCGCCGGTCGCGACGATCACCGTGTCGGCTGTGTATACGTCGCCCGAATCGCCGATCGCCTTGAACGGCCGCTTGGAGAGATCGCAGGACGTGATCGTGTCGAAGATGAGCTTGGCGCCGACATGCTCGGCCTGCTTGCCCATCTGCTCCATCAGCCAGGGGCCCTGGATCACGTCGGCGAATCCGGGATAGTTCTCGACGTCGGTCGTGATCGTCATCTGGCCGCCGGGCTGGATGCCCTGGACCACGATCGGATGCAGGTTGGCGCGGGCGGCGTAGATCGCCGCCGTGTAGCCGGCGGCGCCGGCGCCGATGATCAGGACCTTGGTGTGATGCTGGGCCATTGGCTCGGAAGGGCGAGGGATCGGAATGACGGAAAGAGGGCACTAAACATAGGTGTCCCCCCTCCCTGGCGCAACGTGAGCCTGGGCTCGAAGGCCCGGGGGACGCCTCACGAAACGCGGCGGTCTGGCCGGATCCCGCCTCTCCAGGGAGCCGGTTTTCGCCTAGTCTCAGGTGCATGACCAACCTTCGCCTCGTCAGGCCATCTCAGGCCGAGCTTCCGCAGTACAGGGCGGCGCTGGAGCGCGGCTGGTCGGCGGACAATGTCCGTCTCGCCGATGCGGCCAGGGAGGAGCTGGCGAAGATCGCCGCCGACGCGGATGCGTTCCTCGCCAGCCTCGACGATCCCGGAGCCAAGGGCGATCCGATCCGGCTGCCGGACGGATCGACGGTGAAACGCCTGCCTGGCTTCCGGCGCTGGATGTGGGACGGGGAGTTCTGCGGCTCGATCGGGTTGCGCTGGCAGAAGGGAACCTCGGCGCTGCCGCCCTATGTGCTGGGCCATATCGGCTATGCGGTGGTTCCGTGGAAGCGGAATCGTGGCTACGCGACTGCGGCGCTGAGGCTGCTTCTGCCGGAGGCTAAGGCGCTCGGGCTCGCCTATGTCGAGCTCACCACCGACACCGAGAACCTAGTCTCGCAGAAGGTGATCACCGCCTGCGGTGGCCGCATGATCGAGCGCTTCGCCAAGGTTTCATACGGCGGCACCGAGGGGCTTCGGTTCCGGATCGACCTTTAAAGCACCAGCGTCACGCCGGACGCCAGCAGCAGCCAGAGCACGATGCGCCGGAACCACGCGTCGTCGATGCGCCGGTAGAGCGCGACGCCGAGGGCGACGCCGACCACCATGATCGGCAGCGCGATGGCGAACAGCAGGCCGACCTCCTCGGTCAGCAGCCCCTGCCAGCCATAGGCGGCGATCGCCGCGAGCTGGAGCGCGAAGTTGAAAGGCTGCATCGCGCCGCGTTGGTCCTCGCGGCTCCAGCCACGCAGCGAGCACCAGAGCGTGGGCGTGGCGCCGGTCAGGCCAGCGATGCCGCCCGCGACGCCGCCGGTCCAGCCGACGAAGGCGTCGGCAATTTTTCCACCCCAGTGAAACGGCGGCGTGCGGCCAAGGACCAGCATCACCACGGCGTAGGTCACGAGGAAGAGGCCGACCGCGAAGCGGAAGGAATCGCGGTCGATCCAGACCAGCAGCCAGGCGCCGATGGGGATGCCGATGAAGCCGCCGAGGATGAAGGGGAGCGCCAGGTCGAGGCGCAGCCCGCTGCGAAGCTGGCGCATCGCATAGATCTGCGCCACCGCGGCGCAGGCGACGATCAGCGGGGCGGCGACCGTCGGCGGCAGCGTGTGCGCCCAGAAACCCAGCGACACCATCGCGAAGGCGAAGCCGGAGAGGCCCGAGACGAATCCCGCCGACAGGGCGCCGGCGAGGACGAGGACGACGACGCCGGTCTCAGGCACGAAGCATCTCGGGCAACTCAGAACCCGAACATGTGGTCGAGCGAAAAGGCCTCGGCCGAGATCAGTCCGTGATAGCCGAAGAGGCGGCAGGTGAGATCGCGCACCACGATGTAGGGATTGGCGCCTGCGCGATGGCGTTCTTCGGGCGAGAAGGTCTCGCGGCTGCGGAAGGCGCGGCTGCCGCCGCAGGGGATCGCGAGATGACGCGACGCGATCCGCTCGCCGTCGCCGCGATGGAGAATGAGCTCGGTCGAGGACTGCGGATGCCAGGGCGTCGAGGCCGGGTAGATCAGGTGGCAGTAGGTGTCGAGCGGATCGAAGCCGAGGCGCAGGAAGAGACGCGTCGAGAGTCCGGGCGGCTTGCCGGTGTAGCTCTGCGGCTCGCCCTTGTAGGTGAGCACCGTGTTGAAGACATGCGCGCCGAAACTGGTGTCGGCGGCGTGGCCGGTGGTGCGGTCGACGTAGCGGAAGAGCGCGTGCAGCCAGCCGTCGGCTTCGCCGCCGCGGCCGAAGTCGTAGGTGAACTCGACATGGCCGGTGTCGATCTCGCGGCCCGCTTCGGCGAGGAGCTCGTCGACCTCGATCGCGACCGACTCGGCGCGGCGGAGCCGGCCGAGCGCGCGGCGCGCCACCTCCTTGCCGTCGGGATCGTAGGCGATCAGCTGCGATGGCAGCTCGGCCTGGGTCGTCGCCATCGGCGTCGGCAGCGCGATCGAGCGGTAGCGGGCGCGCGAAAGGATCGGCGCCGGCAGGATGAAACCCTTGCC
>CAZZLX010000535.1:0-3291 GCA_964655235.1 uncultured Rhizobium sp. | reverse complement strand
GGGCAGTCGCGCGAGGAGCCGGGCTACAAGCTCTCGGCCTACATGGTCTCGAACCAGGCCTTCGCCGCCGGCGTGAAGTCGCCGGCCGATTTCGGCGGCCGCTCCTTCGCGATGACCCAGGTGGGTTCGACCTTCCACTACATGATCGGCCTGCTTGCCGAGAAGAAGGGCTTCGATCTCTCGAAGAACCGGCTGCTGGCACTGCAGAGCATCCCGAACATGGTCTCGGCGCTGCAGGGCGGCCAGGCCGACACGGCGATCCTGCCATCCACCGTCGCGGTGCCGATGGCGGACCGCGGCGACGCCAAGATCGTCGGATGGGCCGGCGACGAGACACCGTGGCAGCTGGGCGCGCTCTTCACCTCGCCCAAGATGATCGACACCAGGAAGGCGACGGTCGAGCGCTTCGTCCGCGCCTACAGGAAGGGCGTCGCCGCCTACGACGTGGCGTTCCAGAAGAAGACGGACGCCGCCGCGACCGACAAGGCGCTCGACATCCTCGCCAAGTACACCGAGCAGCAGAAGGGCGCGATCGCCGCCGGCCTTCCCTACATCGAGCCCGAGGCGCGCTTCAGCGCCAAGGACATCGCCAAGCAGGTTGCCTACTGGCAGGCGCAGGGCCAGGCCGACAAATCGGTCGAGGCGAAGGACATCGTCGTCACGACCTTCGTGCCGTCGCTCGACTGAGGCGCGGCGCATGCGCCTGATCGCCGACGCCGTCGGGCATCGCTACGGCGCGCTCGACGTCCTCGACGGCGTCTCGCTGACCGTCGAGGAAGGCGAGATCGTCGCGGTGATCGGCCCGTCGGGATGCGGCAAGTCGACCCTGCTCGGCATCCTCGGCGGATTGCTGCAGCCGACGTCTGGTCGCGTGCTGACCGAAGGCGCGCCGCCGGCCGGTTGTCTTAACCCCTTCACCTACGTGTTCCAGGACTTCGCGCTGCTGCCCTGGCGCAGCGTCGCTGGCAACGTCGCCTTCGCGCTCGAGCATCTTGCGCTCTCGAAGCCGGAGCGCGAGCGGCGCATCGCCGGGGTGCTGGCAACGACTGGTCTTTCCGATTTCGCCGACGCGCTGCCGAAGCAGCTTTCCGGCGGCATGCGCCAGCGGGTCGGCATCGCCCGCGCGCTCGCCGTCACGCCGGCTGTGCTGCTGCTGGACGAGCCGCTGTCGGCGCTCGACGCGCAGACGCGGGAGCTGCTGATAGAGGAGTTCCTCGCGCTCTGGCTCAGGCACCGCACCACGGCGGTCTACGTCACCCACAACCTCGACGAGGCGCTGCGGCTCGCCGATCGCATCTGCGTGCTCTCGCGCCGACCCGGCCGCATTCGCGAGATAGTCGCGGTCAATGTGGCGAGGTCCGAGCGCGATACGGCAAGGCTTGCGCCGCTGCGCGACCGGCTCTGGCGCCTGATCCAGGACGAGGCGCGTGCGGCCGACCGCGAGCGCCAGCCGGAGACGGTCGGTGGCTGAGCCGCTTCGCTTCAGGGGCGGCGGCTTCACGATCCAGCCGAAGCGGCACGCCGGCTGGATCGCCGGGCTCATGGTGATCGCCGTCTGGCAGCTCGCCTCCAGCGCCGGGTGGGTCTCGCCGATCTTCCTGCCGAGCCCGGCCGGCATCGCCAAGGCGCTCGCCGATCTCGCGATCTCCGGACAGCTCTGGCGCCATCTCGCCGCCTCGCTGAAGCGGATCCTGCTCGGGTTCGCGCTCGGCGGCTCGGCGGGTCTCGGCATCGGCCTCGCGCTCGGCCTTCTCAGCCACGCACGCGCCGCCGGCCTGCCGATCATCTCGGCCCTGTTCCCGATTCCGAAGATCGCGCTGCTGCCGCTGTTCATCCTCTGGTTCGGCATCGGCGAGCCGTCGAAGGTCGCTACCATCGCGCTCGGCGTGTTCTTTCCGATGGCGATCGCGACGTATTCGGGCGTCGACCAGGTATCGCGCACGCTGATCCGGATGGCGCAGAGCTTCGACGTGCCGACGTTTGCGATCGTGCGCAAGGTGATCCTGCCAGGGGCGCTCCCCGGCATCCTCGCCGGCGTTCGCATCTCGGCCTCGATCGGCCTCGTGCTCGTGGTCGCGGCCGAGATGATCGGCGCCGAGTTCGGCATCGGCGCCTTCATCCTCACCGCCGGCAACTTGATGCGGACCGAGGACCTGCTGGCCGGGGTGTGTCTGCTGTCACTGCTCGGGATCGCGGTCGGGCTCATGGTGTCCCGGGCCGAGCGGCGCCTGCTCGGCTGGCGGGTGTAACGGAATAGACACGCCCGGTTCCGCGTTGATCTCATCACAGGCCGGCGAGGGATCTACCGCCCGTGTTCCCTGGCGCCTAATCTAAGGGCGGGCCCTTTCCGTATAGAGACCATGATGTCGGACGACGCGCCGGGAACGACCGGCCAGATCAGGCAGAAGCTGGTGGAGACCAAGGAGAAGTGGGCCCGCGAGGGCCGGCTCCTCACCGGCGGCCCTCACCTTGGCGGCACCGAGATGCGCCAGCGCCGCCGGCTTCCGCCCGGCCAGCGCGAGGTCAAGAACTGGCCGGTGCTGGACCTCGGCACGCATCCGAACGTGCCGGCCAAGGAATGGGAGATGAGGGTTGGCGGCCTGGTCGACCGCCCGGTCACCTGGCGCTGGGACGACCTGATGGCGCAGCCGAAGTTCTCCCATGTCTCCGACATCCACTGCGTCACCGCCTGGTCGCGCTACGACAACCGCTGGGACGGCGTCTCGGGGCGCCAGCTTCTCTCCGTCGTCGAGCCGAAGGCGAGCGCGAAGTTCATCGTGTTCAAAAGCTACGACGGCTATTCGACCAATGTGCCGCTCGAGCATTTCGCCGACGAGGACGTGCTGCTGGCGACCCACTGGGAAGGCCAGCCGCTGAGCCGCGACCATGGCGGGCCGGTGCGAGTCGTGATCCCGAAGCTTTATTTCTGGAAGTCGGCGAAGTGGGTCAGGCACATCTGGTTCACAGACAAGGACGCGCCCGGCTTCTGGGAAGTGCGCGGCTATCACAATCTCGGCGATCCGTGGAAGGAGCAGCGTTATGGTTGAGGCCTTCGAGAATGCGTGGCGCTTCGCCTCGATGCTGATCGCGGCGGTCGGCATGACCGTGTCGCCGCCGGCACCGGCCGGTTCGACCGGCGGCTTCGGCTTCGAGTTCAAGTCGATCGAGGGCGAGGACCTCAAGCTCGCCAAGTTCGCTGGCAAGCCGCTGCTCGTGGTCAACACCGCGTCCCAGTGCGGCTATACCCCGCAATACGAGGATCTGGTGAAGCTCTGGCAGGGCTATCGCGAC
>CAZZLX010000534.1:0-3291 GCA_964655235.1 uncultured Rhizobium sp. | reverse complement strand
TGGAACTGCTCGACGATCTGCTCGTACTTGATCCGGTTGTCTTCCTTCTGCTGGTAGTAGTCGAGCAGCTCCTTCCACGGCGAGGCCAGATCCTTGTAGGCGGCGAGCACCGCGACCAGCGCGCCGAACGACAGCGAGCCCTGGATCACCAGGTAGCCGCCGATCGCATAGAAGAAGAACGGCGTCAGCTGGTTGATGAAGTTGTTGAGGAACTTGACGAAGAACTTCCGTTTGAAGATCTCGAAGCGGATGTCGTAGATCACGCCGAGCTGCGCGGTGAAGCGCGCGAGCTGCCAGCGCGAGTTGTCGTGGGCGCGGATCTCCTGCACGCCGGAGACGGATTCGCCGATCTGCTCAGCGAGCTTGCGCACCGCCTTGACCCGCTCCTTGCCGAGCCGGTTCACCCGCCGCTGCAGCGTCGGGATGATGTAGCCCTGGAT
The DNA here is from genome assembly GCA_964655235.1 of uncultured Rhizobium sp. Taxonomy (GTDB): domain Bacteria; phylum Pseudomonadota; class Alphaproteobacteria; order SHVZ01; family SHVZ01; genus SHVZ01. The sequence continues at coordinate 2,851 of CAZZLX010000534.1, read as the reverse complement.
CGGGTAGAGCGAAATCGCCGCCGCGCCCAGGATCGGGTCCTGGATGAACATGAAGACGACGATGGTGGCGAGCGTGCCGCCCTGGAAGATCGGCTGGGCGATCGCATCGCCGATGTAGCCGCCGAGCGGCTCGACCTCGGCGGTGATCATCGGGATCAGCTCGCCCTGGCTGACCCGGCGGAAATGCCCGAGCGGGAAGCGGAGGATCCGCGCATAGAGCTCGTAGCGGAACCGGCGCAGCATCCGCTCGCCGAGCCGGCCCTTGTAGACGTTGATCGCGTATTTGAAGCCGCCATTGACGAACACCAGGAGCAGGAACACGCCCGACAGCAACATCAGGTAGCTGACCTGGTCGACCGGATAGCCGAAGACCTCCTTCGGCAGGTTCTTGCCGCCGATCGCCTGGTTGATGATCGTCTTCGGCAGATCGAGCGAGTAGTAAAGGAACGGAAAGGAAACAAGCGTCAGGACGACGACGCCGATCTGCTGCCTAAGGCTATGGCGCAGAATGAAACGGAGCAGCGACGATTCCATGCCCTGAGACGGCCCCACCCGAACCTAAAAGAACGCTAAGGCTGCCTACAATCAGGGCACTTGTCCATCATGATAAGGGCAAGCAACCGTTGCTCAAATCGGCCTTGGGACGGTCATGAACGATATGCCATAGTTCGGAGCCTGAAACCGGGGGGAAACAGGGCTCAACAGCGATGGCTGCCCGCCGCGCGAACCGGCGCATCCTGATCTATAGCCACGATACGCTCGGGCTCGGCCATCTCCGCCGCTGCCGTGCGATCGCGCATGCCCTGGTGGAACGGAATTCCGATCTGTCGGTCATGATCCTGTCGGGCTCGCCGATCATCGGCAGCTTCGACTTCCGCTCGCGCGTCGACTTCGTGCGCGTGCCGGGCGTGATCAAGCTCCGGAACGGCGAGTACACATCGCTCAACCTGCACATCGACATCGAGGAGACGCTGGCGCTGCGCGCCTCGATCATCAAGCACACGGCCGACATCTTCGACCCCGACCTGTTCCTGGTCGACAAGGAGCCGCTGGGGCTCCGCGGCGAGGTCAAGGACACGCTGACCATGCTCAAAGCCCGCGGCACGCCGCTGGTGCTGGGCCTTCGCGACGTGCTCGACGAGCCGACCCTGCTGGCGCCCGAATGGGAGCGCAAGAACGTGCTGCCGGCGCTCCGCGACCTCTACGACGCGATCTGGGTCTATGGCCAGCCGGACATCCACGACCCGCTTTCGGGCATCGATCTGCCGCAGTCGGTGCATCGCAAGGTCTCCTATACCGGGTACCTCCGGCGCAGCGCGTCCCAGCACCAGCCCGCGGTCGCCACCCGCCTCGATCTCAAGAAGGAGCCGTACCTGCTGGTGACGTCCGGCGGCGGCGGCGACGGCGAGGCGCTCACCGACTGGGTGCTGCGCGCCTACGAGGCCGACAAGGACCTGCCCTGGCGGGCGCTGATCGTGACCGGCCCGTTCATGCAGCCTGAGTTCCAGGCCGACTTCCTGCGCCGCGCCGCAAGGCTGCCGAAGGTCGAGGCGATCACCTTCGACGCGCATATGGAAACGCTGATGGCGAACGCCGCCGGCGTCGTCGCGATGGGCGGCTACAACACGCTCTGCGAGATCCTCTCCTTCGACAAGCGCGCGCTCATCGTGCCGCGCACCACGCCCCGGCTCGAGCAGTTCATCCGCGCCCAGCGCTTCGAGGAAGTGGGCCTGTCGGCGATGCTCGGCGACGACGGCGTGCGCGACACCAAGGTGATGGTGAAGGCGCTGCGCCGGCTGCCGAAGCAGAAGCTGCCGTCCGCCGCCGCCCCTCCGGGGCTGCTCGACGGGCTCGAGGTCGTCGACCGCCTGGTGACCGAGGAACTGGCGCGCCCGATCCGCCCGCGGCTCCGGGCCGCCCGCCAGCGCGCCGTCGCCGCCGCCTTCCGCGCGCCGACGCTCTAAAGAGCTCCTTCCCTTGAGCGGTCCCGCTGTCGCGGTCGTGGTCAAGGGCTACCCGCGTCTCTCCGAGACCTTCATCGCCAAGGAGATCCTGGGCCTGGAGAAGCGCGGCCTCGATCTCCGCCTCTACTCGCTCCGCTTCCCGACCGACAAGCACGTCCACCCGATCCACGCCGAGATCTCGGCACCGGTCGTCTACCTACCCGAGTACTTGCATCAGGGGTGGCTGCGCGTGCTGCGATCCTGGGGACAGGTCCGCCACCTCGCGGGATACGCCCGGGCGTGGCGCGTCTTCCTCGCCGATCTCCGCCGCGACTTCACGCCGAACCGCATCCGCCGCTTCGGCCAGGCGCTCGTGCTCGCGGCCGAGATGCCGGACGAGATCCGGGCCGTCTACGCGCATTTCCTGCACACGCCGGCCTCGGTCGCACGCTACGCGGCGCTGATCCGCAACCTGCCCTTCGCGGTCTCGGCGCACGCCAAGGACATCTGGACGACGCCGGACTGGGAAAAGTCGGAGAAGCTCGGCGACGCGGTCTTCGCCGTGACCTGCACGGGTTCGGGCCACGCGCATCTGGCATCGCTGGCGCCGCGGGATCGCGTCGGCCTCGTCTACCACGGACTCGACCTCGACGGCTGGCCGGTGCCGCCGGACCGGAGCGCGCGCTCGGGTCCGGTCGAGATCGTGTCGGTCGGCCGCGCGGTGGAAAAGAAGGGCTTCTCTGACCTGATCGCCGCGCTGGCGAAGCTGCCGAAAGAAGCCGCCTGGCGCTTCACCCATATCGGCGGCGGGCCGCTGCTTTCCGAGATGAAGGCGCAGGCGGAGAGCGCCGGAATCGCCGACCGAATGACGTGGAAAGGGCAGCAGCCGAAGGACGAGGTCCTGGCGG
>CAZZLX010000533.1:0-3305 GCA_964655235.1 uncultured Rhizobium sp. | reverse complement strand
TCGAGCTGGCGGACATGGGCATCGAAGCTGAGCTTGGCGTCGATGCGGTCGCCGAACGGGCCCTTGTGGTCCCACTTCAGGTGCGCCGGCTGCTCGCGCAGCTTGAGGCCCGTCCACATGGCACGGAGCTGGTCGCCGCAGGTGTTCTCGCAGATCCCGAGCTCGGAGAAGGCGTCGTGCACGGTAGGACCGACCACGGTGACGCCGTGGTTCGCCATCACCATGATCGTCTTGTCGCCGAGGCCGCGGGCGATGCGGTTGCCTTCGTCGAGCTCCAGCGCCGGGCCGGTCATCTCGTCATCGTAGGCGACGCGGTCGTTGAAGATCAGGTTGTTGTGGTGCGCCAGCGCGATGCGGCCGTTCTCCAGCAGCGAGATCGCGGTGATGTTCGGCGGATGCACGTGCAGCACTGCCTTCGCGCTCGGATGGTCGCGATGGATCGGCACGTGGATGTTGTAGGTCACGTCGCGGATCTCGCCCTTGCCTTCGAGCACGTTGCCCTTGAAGTCGCAGCGGATCAGGTTCGAGGCCGTGATCTCCGAGAACAGCAGGCCGCGGGCGTTGACGAAGAAGGTGTCGTCGGAATTCGGCACCATCAGGCTGTAGTGGTTGCCGATGCCGCGGTTCCAGCCGAACTGGTAGGTGAGCTGGAAGGCGGCGGCGAGGTCGACGCGCGCCTGCCACTCCAGCTCTTCCTGCCGGCTGTTGGAAAGCTTCTTGAGGACGGTCATAGGGGGAAGATCCTTCGAGGCATGAGGATTATCGCTATCTTTCCAAATGGAAAGCCGGCGCGCCAGTCAGAACTTGTTATCGGGACCCGTTATCGAGTCCGATCGATCCTCGATCCGGTGCGGGGCTTACATGTGACATGGATCAAGTTTCCCGCCTCGGGCTTCCCGCTAGAATGGCAAATCCCATGTCTTCCCGTATCGATCCGATCTTCGTCTCGCATGGCGCGCCGACCCTGGCCGCCCCCCGGCTTCCGGGGGAGCAGCCGCTCGCCCAGGCCCTGCAGGAGATCGGCCGGACCATGCCGCGGCCGAAGGCGATCGTCGTCGCGTCCGCCCACTGGTCGACCGAGGATCCCAGGATCGGCGGGTCCGAGCGGCCGTCGACGGTCCACGACTACGCCGGTTTCCCCGAGGACCTCTACAAGCTCTCATATCCGGCGCCGGGGGCCCCGGAAATCGCCCGCCGAGCCACTGACCTGGTCCGCGAGGTCGGGTTCTCGGCGGCGATGGTGCCGGCCCAGGGCCTCGACCACGGCATGTGGGTTCCCCTCCGGCATCTTTTTCCCGCCGCCGACATTCCGGTCGTGCCGCTGTCGATCCAGGCGAGGCTCGATCCGGCGCATCACTTCGTGCTGGGACGAGCCCTTCAGCTCCTGACCGAGGAGGGAGTCCTGGTCATCGGATCCGGCGGCGCGGTCCACAATCTCGGCGCGCTCGGCTGGAAAGGCGATGCCGCGACCGAGGCCTGGGCCAAGGGCTTCGACGACTGGCTTATTCAGACCCTGTCGGCCGGCCGGCTGGAGGACGCCGTCGCGGCAAGCCTGAGGGCGCCGGAGTTCAAGCGCGCGCACCCGACCACCGAGCATCTGCTGCCGCTTTATGTCGCGCTCGGCGCTGCCGGGGCCGGCACCAGGGCCGAGGCGCTGCACCGGGGCTTCGCCCTCGGCAACCTCAGCCTCGCGGCCTATCGCTTCGTCCGTTAGGGGCGAAAGGCGAGCATCGCCCCGATCAGGCGCTCCAGCGTCGGCCGCACGCCGTCGGCGAGGTCGTCGCGCCAGCGATAGGGCGGCGCTTCTTCCATGTAGGTCGACTGCGCGAGCTCAAGCTGGATCGCGTGAACGCCATCGGCAGGGCGGCCATAGGCGCGGGTGATGTGCCCGCCCTTGAAGCGCCCGTCGATCGCCGCCGTGTAGGGATTGGCGCTCCGGCAGATCGCCGCTGTCGCCTCGATCAGCGGCTTGGCGGCGCTCGTCCCGTCGGCGGAGCCGAGATTGAGGTCCCAGAGCTTCGTCGGATGGAAGCGCGGCACCATCGAGGCGATCGAGTGCGCGTCCCACAGGAGCGCGTAGCCGTGGCGTGCCTTGATCGCCTTCAGCTCGACCGCGAGCCGGTCGTGATAGGGGCGCCAGTAGCGCTGCACGCGGTCGGCGATCTCGGGCACGCCCGGCGCCTCGCCGTCCTTGTAGACCGGCTGCAGATCGAAGCGCGTGGTCGGGCAGAGCTCGGTGTTGTTGGCGCCGGCGTAGAGGACGGTGCCGTCCGGCGGCCGGTTGAGGTCGATCACGTAGCGCGAGTGGGTCGCGACCAGCATCGAGGCGCCGAGATCGCGAACGAAGCCGTAGAGTCGCTCGATGTGCCAGTCGGTGTCGGCGAGGTCGAGCGCCGCCGGCGTCATGCGCGCGGCAATATCGCCCGGAATGTGCGTGCCGACATGCGGGCAGCTCACCAGCAGCGGCGTCGTGCCGGGCGTGAAGCGATAAGGCTCGATCACGGCTCGCCGGTCTTGGCTCAGCGGTAGTCGACCCGGCAGTTGATGCGCTCGCGACCCTGGGTCACCACCAGCTTGGCGCCGACCGCGACGGTGGCGAAGCAATTGTCCCACTGTTCGCCGGAGCGCGCCTCGACCTGCACGGACTTGAGGTTCCCGACCTTCTCGGGAATCTCGACCTTGAGCTCCTTGCCGGCCTGGACGAACGAGAAGTCGCCCTGCCACATCTTCACGCGGTAATACACGCGCGCCGGCGTCTCATTGATGATGTGGAAGCCGGGCTTGGGCGGCGCTTCCTTCTGCGCGATGGCAGAAGCAGGCACCAACGCCAATGCCAGCACCATCGCGATGCGCGATTTCATGACAGTTCTCCCTCGCCCCCCGGCCTTTTGCCGTTCGGAAAGAAGCTTAGCCCACGCTCGGAAGCGGTGCCAATGTCCTGGTATAGTTAATCGCGAATGGCGGCGATCCGCTGCACTATCGCCGGACGAGGGATATCGGTCTCTCCATCTTCATAGGCCGCGACGCGGAGCCGACCGCGGACGCACTCCAACAGTTCGCCCGGCGCCAAGAGGAAGTCTGGATTGCTCGGCTTGCCGAAGCGCTCGTTGCCGCGCGCGAAAGTCTCGTAAAGCAGCACGCCGCCGTCGGCCACCAGATCGGGCAGCGCCGGCAGAAGCGGTCGCCACAGGTAGTTGGTGACGATGATCCCATCGAAGCGCACGTCGCCGAACGGCAACGGCGCGCCGATCTCCAGGTCGTGGTCGACGACCTCTATTCCCGGGATTTGACGCAAGTCCGAGACG
>CAZZLX010000532.1:0-3318 GCA_964655235.1 uncultured Rhizobium sp. | reverse complement strand
TGGTAGCTCTCGTCCTTGCCGTGCTGCTGGCGGACGGCCATCGCCGTCGATAGGCGGTCGCCCAGCATCTGCTTCAGGATGTCGATCGCGCCCGAACGCTGGGCGGGTTGCGCGGTCATGGCAGCTCCGGAAAAAGGCGTGAAGTAAAAGTAGTCTCCCGGTCCGGGCCGGGCAAGGCGCCTAGGGCGCCGGCTTGAACTTGGCGAGCAGCGCGTCGATGTCCATCTCGGCGCGCGTGATCCGGTCGCGCCGGCAGCCGCCGAGCCGCATCAGCTTCTTCCACTTGGTCTCGTCGGCCTCCGGAAACGCCTTGGCCAGCGATACCGAGGCAAAACGGGCGGTCGGCTCGATCGGGATGCCGAACGGCTTGCCCGACTGGGCGAGCGACTCGACCGAGCCTTCGAGCGGCTTGAGGTCGGCAACGGCGACGAAGCCCTTGTCGTCCCGGCTCCAGAGCGCGACCGGGCCGCCGGCCTCGATCATCGCCTCGGCCTCGGCGCCGCCGTTGGGCGCGAACAGGACGCGGTCGGCCTTGGCATCGAGCACGTCGATGCAGCCCAGCGACTTGCACGCTTCGAGCAGCTTCGCCACCTCGTTCCGGTCCATCACGTAACGCGCCGCCATCCTCGAAACTCCCGCTCTTCACCTTACGAGGCACCGATGGTACCCCTGGCGCCCCGTTCCTGTCCCCCGCGAAAGCCCCCGCAGATGACAAACGTGCCTACCCTCGACGAGATCCGCCAGACCCGCGCCCTGATCGATCCCCACGTCCTGACCACGCCGATCCATACCTGGAAAGGCCGCGAGATCGGCGCCGCGATGGGCTCGACCGAGGTGGTGCTGAAGCTCGAGCTTTTCCAGCACACCGGCTCGTTCAAGGCGCGCGGCGCGGTCGCCGTCACGCTCAATCTCTCCAAGGAGCAGCTCGAGCGCGGCATCGTCACCATCTCCGCCGGAAATCACGCGATTGCCGCGGCCTATGCGGCGAAGACGGTCGGCACCTCGGCCAAGGTCGTGATGGCGAAGAATGCCAATGCGGCGCGCGTCGCCCGGGCCAAGGCCTACGGCGCCGAGGTGATCACCGCCGAGAACGTGGTCGAAGGCTTCGAACTGGTGAAGAAGATCGAGGCCGAGGAAGGCCGGAGCGTCGTCCATCCGTTCGAAGGTCCGTGGACCTCGCGCGGCACAGGGACGCTCGGGCTCGAGTTCTCCGACCAGGCGGGAAAGCTCGACGCGGTGATCGTGCCGGTCGGCGGCGGCGGCCTCGCTTCGGGCGTCTCGACCGCGATCAAGCTTGCCCAGCCGCAATGTGCCGTCTACGGCGTCGAGCCCGAAGGCGCGGATGCGATGAGCCGAAGCTTCAAGTCGGGCAAGCCCGAGCGGCTCGAGAAGATCAATACCATCGCCGACTCGCTGGCGCCGCCGTTCACCACGCCGCTCGCCTTCGAGCTCTGCCGCAAGCACATCGACGAGATCGTGCTGCTCGACGACCAGGCACTCCGTCGCTCGATGGCGCTGCTGTTCCGCGAGATGAAGCTGGCGGTCGAGCCGGCCGGTGCGGCGGCGACCGCGGCGTTGCTGGGACCGCTCAAGGACCGGCTCAAGGGCAAGCGCGTCGGCCTGATCGTCTGCGGCGCCAACATCGCGATCGACGACTTCGCAGAGAACGTGCGTCTCGGCGAGCAGGGATAGGGTGCCCTACTCGACCTGCAGCGCCAGGTCGATGAGCGGACCGGTCGACGGGTTCTCCTTGCGGAAGTCGGCCAGCGCCGTCTCGATCGCGAGCTGACGCCAGCGCTTCGCCTGATCAGCACTCAGCCGCGCGATGCGCACGCCCCGACGCTCGAAGGTCTCGACCATGGCGCGGTCGGCGGCACGCGCGGCATCGGCTGCCCAGATCTCGACCTTGTCGGCGACCTTCTGCAGCGCGCGACGCTGGCTCGTGCTCAGCTGCTCCCAGGTCGACTTCGCGATCACGATCGGCTCGTAGATCATCAGGAACGGATGATCGCTGGGCGCAGTCAGGCACTGCGCCTGCTCGTAGAGCTTGAGCTGCACGAGGTTGTCGCTGGTCGCGGTCGCGACGTCGATCAGGCCGGCCGCCAACGATCCGGCGATCTCGGCGGGCGCCATCTCGGCGACCGCCGCGCCCATCGCCGTCGCCATCCGCTCGTAGTACTTGTTCGAGGCACGCACGGTCTTGCCGCGCAGATCCTCCGGCTCCAGCACGCAGTCGCCGCGCGAGACGATGCCGCCGGCGACCCAGATGTCGGCGAGCACGACGACGCCGGCGTCCTCTGCATGGTCCTGCAGGCGGCGCAGGAACACCGAGTCGTTGAGGCGCGCGGCATGCGCATGCGACATCGCGATGCCGGGCATGAAGGTGAGCTGGAGCGCCGGCTGCTTCAGCGCGCCGTAGTGGAGCGGCAGGAGCGACAGCTCGAGCTGGCCCTTACCGAGCGCGCTCCACTGGGCGCGGGGCCGCATCAGCTGGGATGCCGGATAGAGCTTCACGTAGAGGCCGACGCGCGCGTGGGCGACCTCACGCGCGAACATGCGCATCGCCACGTCGCGGAAGTCGATACCGTCCCCCGGGAACTGGTGCGACGCGCGCAAGGTCTCGGCGCCTGAGGCGGCCGACCATGCCAGCGCAAGCCCGAATGCCAGTATGCGAACCACCCGGCGGCTCAATCTTTCCTCCTGGAAAGAGCACGCGTGCCGGAGTATCGCCGACCGCGCCCCAGGGTCAATCTCGCATCGATCCGTGTCGAAAGGTTGACGCGATCTTGGCACTGCGGCGACCATCGGGCATGGCCCTTTGGCACAAGATCCTGGCTGGCGCGGCCGGCTATGCCCTCGGTGGCCCGATCGGCGCGCTGGTCGGCGGGCTCGCCGCCTATGCCTACGAGGACGAGATCCAGCACGTCCTGGCGCGGCTGAAACCGCAGCCCGACCCGACCCGCTCGACCGCCTTCACCCTCGGCGTCATCGCGCTCGGCGCCAAGATGGCGAGCGTCGACGGCGAGGTCAGCGGCGACGAGATCCGCGCCTTCCGCCAGGTCTTCCAGATCGACGAATCGGAAGTCGCCAACTTCGAGAAGATCTTCGACCTGGCCAAGCGCCAGCCCGAAACCCATGAGGCCTATGCCCGCCAGCTTGCCGGCCTCTTCGAGCCGGGTTCGACCGTGCTTGAGGAGCTGGTCCACTGCCTCTTCCACATCGCCACCGTCGACGGCGAGCTCAAGCCCAGCGAGCACGCGTATCTGAGGAGCGTCGCCGAGACCTTCGGCTTCGATGCCCACGCTTTCGAGCGCCTCT
>CAZZLX010000531.1:0-3322 GCA_964655235.1 uncultured Rhizobium sp. | reverse complement strand
TCGTGCTCGAGCGCAACCCGCTCTGGCAGGGCGAGAAGCCGGCCTATGACGAGATCCATTACATCGTCATCCTCGACGCCAATGCCGGCGAGATCGCCTATGAGGCCGGCGAGATCGACGTCGCGGGTCTGCCGATCGCCTCGGTCGCGCGCCTGCAGAAGAAGATGCCGCCGAAGTCGAAGCTGATCGTGAAGCCGTCGCTCGCCTATTGGTGGCTCGGCATGCAGAGCGAGGAAGGTCCGTTCAAGGACATCCGCGTGCGTCAGGCGGTGCAGTACGGCATCGACGTCGACATGGTCCTGGACGCCGCCTTCTTCGGCGTCGCCACAAGGTCGACCGGCATCATCGCGCCGGGCATCATGGGCCACCGGTCGAAGAACCTGATCGAGAAGATGGACCTCGACCGGGCGAAGAAGCTGCTGGCAGAGGCGGGCTTCCCCAACGGCTTCAAGACCGACATCGGCGTTCGCAACTCGGCCGAGTTCGTCAACGCCGCACAGGCCGTTGCCGCCAGCCTCGCCAAGATCGGCATCCAGGCGGACGTCCGGCCGTTCGACGGCGGCGCGCAGAAGGCGCTCGCTGGCGACAAGAACGGCAAGTGGAAGGAAATGGGTCTCCACATCGTCCGCTTCTCGATGCAGCCCGATCCGTCCTGGGCGACTGCGTGGTTCGTCTCCGAGCAGGTCGGCGAGTGGAACTGGGAGCGCTTCCGCAATCCCGAGTTCGACCAGCTGCACAAGACGCTCACCAGCGAGTTGGACGACAAGAAGCGCGCCGAAGGTTACATCCGCATGCAGGACCTGATGGAGCAGTCCGGCTCCTACGTGTTCCTGACTCACGCGGTGAACGCCATCATCCATCGCGACACGGTGGAGCCGGCGCTGTCGCCGGACGCGCAGCGGCAATTCTTCCCGAAGTTCAAGCCGGCCTGAGCGTTCCAAGGTCAAGACCGATGGCCGCCGCTGCCAAGCGGCGGCCATCGTCTCATCTGCCATGACCGCGCAAGCAGCCTCATCCCTCCCGCAGCCGACCGAGCGCCCATGGATGACGTTCGCGCGCACTCTCGCGCGCGATCCGCTCGGCATGCTGGGCTTCGCCATCGTCGTCCTGCTCGTACTGAGCGCGATCTTCGCCGACGTCCTCGCCACCCACGATCCGTTCCAGATGGCGCCCCGCCAGCGGATGCAGGAACCAAGCGCGGCGCATTTCCTCGGGACCGATCAGCTTGGTCGAGACGTCTACACCCGCGTGATCTACGGAGGACGCATCGCGCTCTGGGTCTCGCTGTCGGCGGTCGGTCTTTCGCTTCTCGGCGGGCTAGTGCTCGGCATGCTGGCGGGCTATGGCCCACGATGGCTCGACAACGTCCTGGTGCTGATCTTCGACGCGGTTCGTTCCTTTCCGACGATCATGTTCGCGCTGGCAATGGTGACCTTGCTGAGCCCGAGCCTCAGCACCATCATCACCATCGTCGTCGTCACCGCCATCCCGGTCTATGGCCGCATCGTCCGCATCCAAACCCTGTCGATGAAGGAGACCGAGTTCGTCCTGGCAGAACGCGCGCTCGGCGCCGGTCCCATCCGCATCCTCTTCTCCCATGTGCTGCCGAACGTGATCGGGCCGCTGCTGATCCTCGCCAGCATGGAAATCCCGGTGGTGATCACAATCGAAGCGGGCCTTTCCTTCCTTGGCCTCGGCGTGCGACCGCCGACGCCGACCTGGGGCTCGATCCTGCAGGACGGCTACCAGTACATCCGCGATACGCCCTGGCTGGTCATCGCCGGCGGCCTGCCGCTGATCCTAACTACGCTGGGTTTCACCTTCCTCGGCGAGGCGCTTCGCGACGCCTTCGATCCCAAGCTCAACCGGCACTAGCGTGACGACCCTTCTCGACATCAAGGACCTGAGCGTCGAGTTCTCGACCCCGCGCGGCCGGGTGAAGGCGCTGCGCAAGGTCGACCTCGAGGTGCGGCCCGGCCGTATCGTCGGCATCGTCGGCGAGAGCGGCTGCGGCAAGTCGACCCTCGTCTCGGCGGTCATGGGCTTGCTTTCCGGCAATGCGCAGGTGACCTCTGGCACGATCGCGTTCGAGGGCAAGGAGCTGCAGGCGCTGCCAGAAGAGGCCTGGCGCGATATCCGCGGCCGGCGCCTCGCCATGGTCTTCCAGGACCCGATGACCTCGCTCAACCCGGTGATGTCGATCGCTACCCAGATGATCGACATCCAGCATCGCGACCCGGGTTCACGTGCAGACAAACTCAAGAAAGCGATTTCCTGGCTGGCCAAGGTCGGGATCTCAGACCCCGAGCAGCGGATCCAGGACTACCCGCACCGCTTCTCCGGCGGCATGCGCCAGCGCATCGCGATCGCGATGGCGCTGCTGGTCAATCCCTCGGTGCTGATCGCCGACGAGCCGACCACCGCCCTCGACGTGACCTTGGAAGCCCAGATCGTCCACCTGATCAAGCAGCTCCGCGCCGAGTTCGACGGCGCCATCCTGTTCGTCTCGCACAATCTCGGCCTGATCGCCGAGATCTGCGACGAAGTCGTGGTGATGTATGCCGGCGAAGTCGTCGAGCACGCCGAGATCAGGCGGCTCTTCCACGCGCCGTCGCACCCCTATACCCAGCTGCTGCTGACCTGCGATCCGGCGCGGATCGAGTCCGAGGAACGGACGCTCCCGACCATCGGCGGCACGGTTCCCGACCTCGCGCGCCTGCTCGATGGCTGCATCTTCGCCGACCGCTGCCCGAGCGCCTTCGATCGCTGCCGCGCGGAGGCCCCGCCGACTTATGAGCCGGCGAAAGGACATCACGTGCGTTGCTTCCTCTACGCCGATGACTGACCTGCTCTCGATTCAGGGCCTAAGGGTCCGCTTCCGGACGGTCGGCTTCGTTCGTGCGCTCGTCGATCGTGTCGCCGATCCGTTCATCGACGCGGTTCTCGATGTCTCGCTGAAAGTGCGCCAGGGCGAAACGCTGGGCCTCGTCGGCGAGAGCGGTTCAGGTAAGACGACCCTTGCGCGGGCCGTTCTGGGCCTGGTGCCGGTTCATTCCGGCAGTATCAGTGTCGCGGGCCGAGAATTGGTGGGATTGGGCGAGTCGGCGTACCGCTCCGTGCGGCGCGAGCTCGGCATGATGTTCCAGGATCCGGTGGCGTCCTTGAGCCCGCGAAAGAGCGTGCGCGGGTTGCTGGTTGAGCCGTTCCACATCCACGGGATCAAGGACGTCGACACCGAGAAGGAGGCCCGGCGCCGCCTTGCCATCGGCGGGCGGCCTGACGGAGTCCCCGGCGCCTATGCCCACCCGCTTCCAGGCGGCCA
>CAZZLX010000530.1:0-3329 GCA_964655235.1 uncultured Rhizobium sp. | reverse complement strand
TTCCTTGGCGTATCGCAACAAGGACGAGGCGGCCGCTTAAGCCCGTTCCAGCTCCGGGCCTGAGTTTCCGAAGGGGCGCGGCCGCAAGGCCGCGCCTCGCTCGTTTTCCGGCTAGAGCGCGACGTCGTCCAGCGGTGCCATCGGACGGCGCATCCGCTTGAACGGGTATTGCAGATAGTTGGTCGAGAGCGCACCGGGCGCATCCAGGTAGATGATCCTGGACGCGATCGGCGCGAAGGCGGCATGGAAGTGCTGCGCCGACTTCACCGCCAGGATCTGCTTCGATTTCGTATCGATGCCGAGCTCGGTGAAGCATTCCGGGCTGAAGGTCTGCTGGCGGATCGAGTTGAGCACGATGTCGATGCCGTCGACATGGATCGCGGCCGACCGCCCTAGCGGCGCCTCGGCGCCGAACACGAACTGCCGCGGCTTTTCGGCGAGTGCCGTCACCTTGGCGGTCACGTCGACCGGCTGTCCTGAAAACTTCCCGGTCTTGCCGCCGATGCGAAGGTCGATGACGGCGCCGACGCCGGCGTCGAAGCAGCTCTGCACCGCCATCGGGTCCCAGATCATCGCGAGCGCGACGTTCTGCAGACCGCGCCGGATCATCTCCGCCAGCACGTAGGTCGAATCGCCGGGCGCGCCGCCGCCGGCATTGTCGGAGCGGTCGGCGATCACCACCGGGCCCTTGGGCTCGGCCATTGCCTGATCGAGGGCCTGATCCAGGGACTGGAGCGGGCTTTTGATCTTCTCGCGCATGCCGAAGAAGCGCCGTCCCAGGTTCTCGGCCAGGCTCTCCGCCTTGCCGGCATCGCCGTCGGCGACGACCACGACGCTGGCGCCCATCTCGGGGAAGTCCGCCCAGGCGAAGCCGTGGATAAGCGATACCGAGAGTATGCCGTCCTTCCCTTCCATGGCTGCGCATTCGTCGACGAAGGAGCGCAACGGCTCGCGCGTGGTCGGGAAGTTGCCGAGCATCGGCACGTCGAACTTGGCCATCACCGGCTTGATCTCGCCCTTGGCGGCACGCCTGCAGAGCTCGAACAGATCCTTCGCGCGCGCGGCGAAGTCGATGTGCGGATACTCCTTGCACGCCATCAGCGCGGTGGCGTTCGCCAGCATCTTCCGGGTGACGTTGGCATGCAGGTCGAGCTCGATCCCGATCGGCACCTTCGGGCCGACGATCGCGCGCACGCGTTCGGCGATGTCGCCCTCGCAATCGTCGTAGCCCTGGGCGGTATGCGCGCCGTGCAGCATCAGGAGAACCATGTCGACCGGCATCGCCGCCTTGAGGTCGGCCAGGATCTCGTCGCGGATCTCCTCGTAGTCCTTCTGGTTCATCGGTGCCGAGGGCTGCGCCTCGCAGTAGAGGCTCTTCGCCACCTGCATCTGCGACTCTTCGCCGAGGCGGATGAAATCGGCATAGCCGACCGCGTCCTTGAGCCTCTCCATGCCCTTGCCGGTGCGGGGGCGGATCATCAGCTCCTCGAAGCTCCGCTTCGAGGTCGGCAACGGCGAGAACGAGTTGGTCTCGTGGCTGAAGCCGGCGGTGAAGAGCTTCATTGGCTTACAGGCTCACCTGGTCGATCGGCGCCATCGGGCGCGGCATGCGCTTGTAGGGGAACTGGAGGTAGTTGGTCGACAGCGTGCCGGGTGCGCCGACATAGATGATCTTCGAGGCGATGGGCGCGAAGCAGGCATGGAAATGCTGCGTCGATTTCACCACCAGCAGGTGACGCTTCGTCGGGTCGATGCCGAGCTCGGAGAAGGCCTCCGGGCTGAAGGTCTGCTGGCGGATCGAGTTGAGCACGATGTCGATGCCGTCGACATGGATCGCCGCCGATCGGCCGAGCGGCGCCACCGCGCCGAACATGAACTGGCGCGGATTCTCGGCGAGCGCCGTTACCTTCGCGGTCACGTCGACCGGCATGCCCGAGAAGCGCCCGCTCTGGCCGCCGATGCGGAGGTCGAGCACGGCACCGACGCCGGCAGCGAAGCAGGACTGCACCGCCATCGGATCCCAGAGCATCGACAGCGCCGCGTTCTTGATGCCGCGTCGGATCATCGCCTCCAGCACGTAGGTGGAATCGCCGGCCGCGCCGCCGCCGGCGTTGTCGGAGCGGTCGGCCATGACGACAGGGCCCTTCGGCTCGGCCATCGCCTGGTCGAGCGCGTCGTCGAGGTCGAGGCGCGGGCTCTCGATCTGCTCGCGCATGTTGAAGAATCGCTTGCCGAGGGTGGTCGCGAGGCTCTTCGCCTTGTCGAGGTCGCCGTCGGCGACGACGACGACGCTCGCCCCCATCTCGGGGAAGTCCGACCAGGAGAATCCGTGGACGAGCGAGACCGAGAGGATGCCGTCCTTGCCTTCCATCGCCGCGGTCTCGTCGACGAAGGAGCGCAGCGGCTCGCGCGTGGTCGGGAAGGCCCCGAGCATGGGGATGTTGAACTTGTACATGACCGGCTTGACCTCGCCGCGCTGGGCGCGGAGGCAGAGGTCGAACAGCTGCTCGGCCCGCTTGTCGAAGTCGATGTGCGGATACTCCTTGCAGACCATCAGCACGGTCGAGTTGTCCATCATCTTCCGGGTGACGTTGGCATGCAGGTCGAGCTCGACGCCGATCGCGACCTTCGGTCCGACGATCGCACGGCACTTCTCGATGATGTCGCCCTCGCAGTCGTCGTAGCCCTGGGCCATCTGCGCGCCGTGCAGCATCAGCAGGACCATGTCGACCGGCATCGCCGCCTTGAGGTCGGCAAGGATTTCGTCGCGCAACTCCTCGTAGTCCTTCTGGACCGTGGGTGCGCTCGGCTGCGCGAAGCAGAACAGGCTCTTCGCGACCTGCATCTGCGACTGCTCGCCCATCCGTATGAAATCCTTGTAGCCGAAGGCGTCGCTCATACGGTCGAGGCCCTGGCCCGTCTTCGGGCGGATCATCAGCTCCTCGAAGGCTCGCTTCGAGGTCGGCAGCGGCGAAAACGTGTTGGTCTCATGCGCCATGCCGGCGACGAACAGCTTCATGACAGGCTCCGGATGAGGGCTTCAGGGGCGGGAAGGTTCGGAGGAGTATGGCTTGGCCCCGCCGGCCGGGTCCACCCCGAGGCAATCACCACGGCTAGCCATCGGCGCTCGGATGTATAATTCTAACAAGCACATGCCCATGTAGAAGAGGCAGGCAAACGGACGGAGGCGGGAGTCATGAAAAGCATCCTTGCCGTACCCGGCAGCGACGGCGGGCAGTCGGTCTACGAGACCGCGCTGCTGGTGGCGCGTCGCTTCGGCTCGCATATCGTCGGCCTTGGTGCCGGCACGACGGCGCCGGTGGTGATCC
>CAZZLX010000529.1:0-3331 GCA_964655235.1 uncultured Rhizobium sp. | reverse complement strand
CTGCTTCCCGCGGGCAGCGGCGAGATCGGCGGCCGCTTTGACCGCGGCGACCCGATCGAGGTGCGAGATCCCGACGGCACCGTGCTGGCACGCGGCCTTTCAGCCTACTCCGCCGACGACGCCAGGCGGATCAAAGGGCACAAGAGCGGCGACATCGAGAAGGTCCTCGGATACCGTGGACGCGACGAGATGATTCATCGCGACGACCTGGTGCTGGAGCAGGCGTGACCGCCAAACGCAGCGAGCGCGACGAGGTCGCCGAGACGATGCAGCGTCTTGGCCGCGACGCACGCGCTGCCGCCTCCGTCCTCGCGCTGGCCTCATCCGAAACCAAGAACCAGGCGTTGGTCGACGCCGCCAGGGCGATCCGCGCGGCGTCGCCGAAGATCCTGGAGGCCAACGCCACGGACATCGCCGAGGCGAAAGCCGGCGGCGCGACCTCGGCCTTCCTCGACCGGCTCGCGCTGGACGCGAAGCGTGTGGAAGCGATCGCGAAGAGCGTCGAGGACGTGGCAACGCTGCCCGATCCGATCGGGACGGCCGACAAGGACTGGACGCGGCCGAACGGGCTTCGCTTCGAGCGGGTGCGCGTGCCCCTAGGCGTGATCGGCATCATCTTCGAGTCGCGCCCGAACGTGACCGCGGATGCCGGCGCGCTCTGCCTCAAGTCCGGCAACGCCGCGATCCTCCGCGCGGGATCCGAGAGCTTCCACTCGTCGAGCGCGATCGCCGCCTGCCTTGGCGAAGGGCTCCGCGCCGTCGGACTGCCGGAAGCGGCGATCCAGCTGGTGCCGACGAAGGATCGCGCCGCGGTCGGCCATATGTTGACGGCCTCCGGCGTCATCGACGTGATCGTGCCCAGGGGCGGCAAATCGCTGATCGCGCGCGTGCAGGCCGAGAGCCGCGTGCCGGTGATCGCGCATCTCGACGGGCTCTGCCACACCTATGTCGACGGCGCGGCCGACCTGGCGATGGCGCGACAGGTCACTTTGAACGCCAAGATGCGGCGCACCGGCGTCTGCGGTGCGACCGAGACGCTGCTGATCGACCGCCGCTGCGCCGCGACGCACCTGAAGCCGATCCTCGATGACCTGATCGCCGCCGGCTGCGAGGTCAGGGGCTGCGCCGAGACCTGCGCGGTCGATCCGCGCGCCAAGCCGGCGAGCGAGGCCGACTGGTCGACCGAGTATCTGGATGCGATCATCTCGGTCCGCATCGTCGGCGGCGTCGATGAGGCGATCGACCACATCCGCCGCTACGGCTCGCAGCACACGGACGCGATCGTCACGGCCGACGAGGCTGCGGCCGAGCGCTTCCTCGCCCGCGTCGACTCCGCGATCGTGCTGTGGAACGCCTCCACCCAGTTCGCCGACGGTGGCGAGTTCGGCTTCGGCGCCGAGATCGGCATCTCGACCGGCAAGCTGCATGCCCGCGGGCCGGTCGGCGCCGAGCATCTGACGAGCTGGAAATACGTCGTCCGCGGCTCAGGGCACGCCAGGCCCTGATGCGCCGGCTCAGGATCGGGCTCCTCGGCGGCTCGTTCAACCCCGCCCATGCCGGACACCTCCACATCAGCAAGCTGGCGCTTCAGCGGCTCGGCCTGGATTACGTCTGGTGGCTGGTCTCGCCGCAGAACCCGCTGAAGCCAGTCGATGGGATGGCGCCGCTGGTCGAGCGGCTGCGCGGCGCCCACTCGGTTGCCCGCGTCCATCCCCGCATCCGCGTCAGCGCCATCGAGGCCCGGCTCGGCACGCGCTACACCGTCGACACCCTGGCGGCGCTCCGCCGCCACTTCCCGGCGACGCGCTTCGTCTGGCTCATGGGCGCCGATAACTTAAGTCAGGTCGGCCGCTGGAAGCAGTGGTCACGGATCTTTCACCTGACTGCCATTGCGGTGTTAGCACGGGGTTCTTATGTTATGAGGGCGTTGGCCGGTAAGGCCGCCAGGCGGTTCCGCCGCTTCCGGGTCACCCCGGGCAGGGCGAGACGCATGGCCTCGAAAGCCCCGCCGGCCTGGGCGTTCCTTCCGACGCCCCTTCATACCGCGTCCGCCACGGCGATCCGCGCGAAGGGGAAGAAGCAGGGGCAGGCGTTCAACGGCCGGGGGTCCAGACGAACCTAGCACAGGCAGTCAGATCACCCTCGGTCATGCGACGGAGGACTCTGACATAGCACGACGCAAGAAGGCCCCGACTGCCACCGAGCAGATGCTCAAGGCGGTCGAGACGGTTCTCGACGACGACCAGGCGATGGAGCCGATCGTCATCGACCTCAACGGCAAGGCATCTTATGCCGACTACATGGTCATCGCTTCGGGCCGCAACGCGCGGCACCTGGGCGCGATGACGCAGCACCTCGAAGAGCAGATGAAGGCCGCCGGCTCGCCCAAGGTACGGGTCGAGGGAAAGTCGCTCGGCGACTGGGTGCTGATCGATGGCGGCGACGTCATCGTCCATCTGTTCCGCCCGGAGATCAGGAAGCAGTACGCCCTCGAGAAGATGTGGGGCCTGGAGCTGCCGCCGGCCTCCGGGCTCGCCGCCACCGCATGATCTAGACGGTGCGATTCCTCGTCGTGGCCGTCGGGCGCGCCCGCGCCGGGCCCGAACTCGCGCTGTGGCAGGAGTTCGCGGGCCGGTTGACGACACCGGCGCGACTGATCGAGGTGGAGTCGAAGAAGGCCGGCCCCGGCCTCAAGGACCGGGAGGCCGAGCTCCTTCTCAAGTCGGTTCCCGACCAGGCCGCGCTCGTCGCGCTCGACGAGCGCGGCAAATCCCTCTCCTCCGAAGCTTTCTCCAAGACCCTGGCGAAATGGCGCGACGAGGGGACATCCGATGTCACTTTCGTCGTCGGCGGGGCCGACGGCCTCGCCGATAGTGTCCGCAAGCGCGCCCGCCTGCTGCTGTCCTTGGGCGCCATGACGTGGCCCCACATGCTGGTCCGCGGGCTCCTTGCCGAGCAGCTCTATCGCGCCGAGCGGATCTGGGCGGGGCATCCCTACCACCGCGCCTGAACGGACGCTCAGGCGCACTTGACATTACCATATAAGGATGTCTTTATACCGTTCGTGCAGGCCGCTCGGGCCTGCTTTCCGTTGTCTCCCGCCAGAAGGATCTCTCGATGACTGCCGCGAAGAAGGCCACGTTCAGCGACTACAAGGTGAAGGACATCTCGCTCGCCGAGTGGGGTCGCAAGGAGATCCGGATCGCCGAGACCGAGATGCCGGGCCTGATGGCGACCCGCGCCGAGTACGGCTCGAAGCAGCCCCTCAAGGGCGCCCGCATCGCCGGCTCGCTGCACATGACGATCCAGACCGCGGTGCTGATCGAGACGC
>CAZZLX010000528.1:0-3337 GCA_964655235.1 uncultured Rhizobium sp. | reverse complement strand
ATCTCGTCATAGGCCGGCTTCTCGCCCTGCCAGAGCGGGTTGCGCTCGAGCACGACGATGCGGCGCGGCTCCATGGTCTTGATGCGGTAGGGGCCGTTCACCGCGGGCACGTCGGTCAGAATCTTGGTGAGGCCCTTCGCTTCCATCGCCTTCTTGGGCAGCACGAGGCCCGAGCCGGCGGGGAGGGTGGAAGTCCAGAGCGGCTGGAACGGCTCCTTGAGGATGATCACGCCGGAATGCGATCCGGTGACCTCGACCTTGTCGAGCTTCTCCCAATCCGTCTTGTAGCCCATCTTGTTGTCGGGATTGGCGATACGCTCATAGGAGAACTTCACGTCCTCGGCGTTGACCTCGCCGAAGCCGTCGCTCCACTGCACGCCTTTCCTCATCTCGAAGCGGATGCGGGTCGGCGACTCCTGGACGATCTCGGAGGCGAGCTGCTTCTCCCAGCCCCATTCGTTGCCCGGCTTGACGCCGATCAGGCCTTGCCAGATCGAGCGCATGATGTCGTCGTCGGGCGTGCCAAGGCGCCAGCCCGGATCCAGCGTCTCGGTCGACTGGAACATGCGGACTTTTAGAATCTTGAGGCCGCCCTGCGCGACCACCTCCGATCCCGGAAGCAGAGTTGCGGCCAATGCGCCGCCGCCGGCGGCCCTGAGGAAGTTCCTGCGCGAGAAGGTATCGAAAGTCATTGTCGCCCCTCCTGTTCCCTGTGAGATCGCGTCGCAGCCATTGTCCGGCCGACGATTCACGCGATCTTGGCACGTCGAGGGGCGGGCGACAAAGCCGCCGGAGACGCGATGGAACGGTCTCCGGCGGCCAACCTGAGGTGGCGGAAGGGCTCAGCCGAGTGCGGTCTTCTCGAGCCTCTGCCGGGGCTCGTAGGTTCGGGGGGCATTGAACGCCTTCTTCAGCAGGAAATGCGTCGGAAGGAAGATCACGATCGGCAGAAAGGCCATGTAAACAATGAGGTAGGCGAGCGGAGACGTGATCCACTGGGGCGCGCCCATCGGTCCGTAGACCCAGTTGATGTTCTCCTCCGGCGTGCCGATGAAAAACGAGGCGGGCAGCACCACCTGGGCGAGTGCCGTCTGCGCCCAGTAGGCACGGGAGTCGTACCCCTGACGGACCAGCATCCAGATCACGATCGCCGGAAAAAACAGGTGGAAGAGCGACATCGCGCGCAGCAGCAGCGGAAGGCGGGTGTCGAACATGTAGGCGGCAAGCCCGATGTGACCACCGGTGAAGAAATCCACGGTCCATACGATCTCGAGCGGCAGCACGCCGACCGCCATCATCGACGCGAGCAGGCGGTTGCCGGTCCAGATCGCGATCAGCGTCACGAAAAGGGCTATGTCCGAAAACCACAGGAAGTTCTGCGGCCCGTACTGCCGCAAATAGATCGGGATCAGAAAGATGACGAAGACGAGGTAGGGGAGCTTCACCCAAAGGGGATAGTGGGCCTTGTCGGTCATCAGTGGGGACCTCAATACGTTGATGGCGCTGGAACCTTGCTAGCCCCGCTTCGGTTCCTTTGGGCACTTCATCGTCACTGGGAGGCAGAGATGCAGACCCGCAAGACCGGCCGGGACCGGATGCCGCCCGGAGGCGACAGGCGACGGCCGAGATCGACAACTCGCTCGAACTGATGCGCGCCGTGGAGCATCCCGGTGAATTCACGCCGCCGATGCCGCCGAAGGCGGACAAGGGCCGTCACCGGGATTGAGACATGGACCGGCTGACGTTCGGTCCGATCGGGCAGCGTGCGCGCCATCTTTGCATCGACATGCAGCGGCTGTTTGCGCCGGGGGGCCCCTGGCCGACACCGTGGATGGAGCGTGTGCTTCCGGTGGTCGCGTCGCTTGCCGAGCGCTACGTCGAGAGGACGATCTTCACACGCTTCATTCCGCCGAGACGCCCTGAGGACATGCCTGGGACATGGCAGCACTACTACCGGCGTTGGCACGAGGTGACGCTGGAGAAGCTCGATCCGGCGATGCTGGAACTGGTGCCGCCGCTGGCCGACTTGGCTTCCCGAGCCCGCGTCGTCGACAAGCCGACCTACTCCGCGTTCGCGACGTCCGACCTTACCCTGCTGCTGCATGAGCAAGGCGTCGATACCCTGATCGTCACGGGCGCGGAAACCGATATCTGCGTGCTGGCGACCGTGTTGGGCGCGGTCGATCGCGGATATCGGGTGATCGTGGTCACCGATGCGATCTGCAGTTCGACCGACGAAGGCCACGACGCGCTTCTTGGGCTCTATTGCAATCGCTTCGCCTAGCAGATCGAAACCGCGACTTCGGCCACGATACTGGAGAGCTGGACCTAGGGGAACATCGGTCGCCGCCCGGGCGTTAACTCTTCAGGGAGAAGGAGATCGCCAGATGCCCAACAGGCCCAGCGCCGGATTCCGGGACGGCAAGACCATCCGTCGATGGCAAACATATTCGAAGCCGCCGGCCGACGACGATACCATCGTCAACGAAGAACTGTTCCCGCGACCGCCTGGTCAGGCGACCGAGACCTCGGTCGCGCCCGATCCAGCCTTCGCGCCCGTCGACAACAGCCGGCCCGACCTGCCCGACGAGAACGCCGACGGGCTGGATCCTCTGACCGAGGAGGTCATCCGGCGGGCCGAGAGCTTCACCGGTGCGAATGCGCAGCCGCTCGACTTCGAAGAAGAGCCGGTCGAGCCGCGCGAGGCCATCGATAACCAGGGCGAGTTTCCGGGCCTTGCCGACCAGGGCGAGGAATCGCCCCATCCCCGACAGCGGAGGAGGAAGTCATGAGCAGCAAGATGCCGCCGGTGCCACCGGCCAACCGCAATCCCAAGGATCCCGAGAACGATCCGCAGGTCACGCCCGAGCAAACGAAGAACCGTCAGATGGACCAGTCGAAGACGGGCGCGCAACAGGCGAACATTCAGCAGAACACCCGCAACCAGGGCAACCCGACCAGCCGCGGCGGCAATCCGCAGCAGCGATAAGCTCACTCCTCGTAGATCATCTTCCGCGTCATGCCGCCGTCGACGACGAAGTTGGCGCCGGTGACGAAGCCCGACCTGGTCCCGTCGAGGAGGTAGGCGACGATCTCCGCTACGTCGTCGGGCTTGCCGACGCGGCCGGCTGGGTGCTGCGCATGGTCCTTCCGACGAAGCGCAGCGTAGTTCCTGGTCTCGATCCAGCCCGGGCTCACGCAGTTCACGCGGATATCCGGGGCCAGGCTGAGTGCCAGCGCATGGGTGAGAGCGAGCAGTCCGCCCTTCGACGCCGAGTAGGATTCGGTGTCAGGTTCAGACATCTGGGCGCGGGTGGAGGCTATGGCGACGAAGGCG
>CAZZLX010000527.1:0-3348 GCA_964655235.1 uncultured Rhizobium sp. | reverse complement strand
GGGCCGGTCCAGTCGGGATGGCGGCAGGCCGAGCGCTGGTCGATGCCGACCGGGAGCACGCGCATGCCGGCAACCCGCTCGGTGATCTTCTGGCCGAGCAGCATGCCGCCGCCGCCGGGTTTCGCGCCCTGGCCGACCACGATCTCGATCGCATCCGCCCGGCGGAGATCGTCCGGGTTCATGCCGTAGCGTGACGGCAGGATCTGGTAGACCAACAGCGAGGAGTGACCGCGCTCCTCCTGCGTCATGCCGCCGTCGCCGGTGGTGGTCGAGGTGCCGACTGTCGAGGCGCCGCGCCCGAGCGCTTCCTTGGCGTTTGCCGAAAGCGAGCCGAAGCTCATGCCGGCGATGGTGATCGGGATCTTGAGCTCGATCGGCTTCTTGGCATGGCGTGCGCCGAGCACGACGTTGGTGCCGCAGCGCTCGCGATAGCCTTCGAGCGGGTATCGGCTGATCGAAGCGCCGAGGAAAAGCAGGTCGTCGAAATGCGGAACCTTGCGCTTGGCGCCGGCGCCGCGGATGTCGTAGATGCCGGTCGCCGCCGCGCGGCGGATCTCCGACAGCGTATAGTCGTCGAGGGTCGCCGACTTGCGGGGCGTGGTGTGGGGTGCGCTCATGGCTAGTAAACGTTGTCGACGTGGAAGTGATAGAGGCGTCGGGCCGAGCCGTAGCGCCTGAACGCGCCGATATCGACGCCGGTCGTGCCGCCCGCCGCCAGCTTCCGCGCCAGCTTCGCCTTGTGATGGTCGGTCATCGGCTTCTCGATGCAGTCGGCGCCGAGGCTGGCGACCTTGCCGCGGACATAGAGGCGGGCCTCGTAGATGGAGTCGCCGAGGCTTTCCCCGGCATCGCCCAGCACCACCAGCGTGCCGGCCTGGGCCATGAAAGCCGACATGTGGCCGACGCTGCCCTTCACCACGATGTCGACGCCCTTCATCGAGATGCCGCAGCGCGCCGACGCGTTGCCGTCGATGATCAACATGCCGCCGCAGCCCGTGGCGCCGGCCGACTGGCTGGCGTCGCCTTTCACATGCACGGTGCCGGACATGATGTTCTCGGCGACGCCGACGCCGGCATTGCCGTTGACGATCACGGTGGCCTGCTTGTTCATGCCGGCGCAGTAGTAGCCGACATGGCCGTCGATCTCGATCGTGACCGGCACGTCGACGCCGACGGCCACCGAATGCCGGCCGCGCGGATTGGCGATGCGCCAAAGCGTTTGGTTGGTGTCGGGGCGGAGCTTGTGGAGGGTCGAGTTGAGCTGACGGAGTTCGGTCGAGGCGAGGTCGACGACCTCGGCCTTGTCGAAGGCGCTCAATTCGGGCGCTCCCAGAAATAGACGGTCGCAGGTTCCGGCTCCCAGATCTTTGCCGCGTCGATGCCCGGCAGGCCGACGAGCGCCCGGTACTCGGAACCAAAGGCGACATAGCGGTCGGTCTCGGCCATCACCGCGGGCTTGCAGGCGATCGGATCGCGCAGCACGCCGAAGCCGGACTCGGTGCCGACGACGAAGGTGTAGAAGCCGTCGAGATCCGAAAGCGCATCGGTCAGCGCCTGCTTAAGGCTGGCTCCCTTGTGCATGCGGGATGTCAGGTAGCCGGCGGCGACCTCGGTGTCGTTCTCGGTCGCGAACTCGATGCCGTCGCGGCGCAATTCGCGGCGGACGGCGTTGTGGTTGGAGAGCGAACCGTTGTGGACCAAGCATTGGTCGAGCCCGGTCGAGAAGGGATGGGCGCCGTCGGTGGTCACCGCCGACTCGGTCGCCATGCGGGTGTGGCAGATGCCGTGGGTGCCCGGCATGCGCTCGAGGCCGAACCGGGTGGCCACCAGCTCCGGCCGCCCGACTTCCTTGTAGAGCTCCATACGGGTACCAGCGCCCACGAGATCGATCTCCGGCGCGATCTTCGCCAGCGCCGCCTTGGCGTCGGCCTCGCGGTCGGCCGGCAGGGTGAGGATGCCGTGAGTGTGGCGTCCGACGGCGGAGATCTCGATGCCCGACGTTTCGGAGAGGTGGCGGGCCAGAGCGGGGAAGTCGGTTCCTTCGGCGCCGCGCACCGTCAACTTGATATTGCCGGTCTCGCCCCGTCCGAAGACCGCGAAGCCGGCGCTGTCGGGGCCGCGATCCGACAGCACGCCCATCATGTCGGACAGGAGACGCCCGAGCTCGGGCTCCAGTTTCGGATCCTTGAGGAAGAGGCCGACGATCCCGCACATGCGCATCCGCTCCGCTTTGGAAGGCGGACGATGATACGCAGACCGCGGATACGGTCAATGGGACGGAAACAAAGTTTCCCGGAGGGAAACCTGCGCCGGCCGCCGCGGGGAGGGAAACCGAGGCGGCCGGCGAAAGTGGGGACCTTCTAGATACGTCCCATCAGCAGCAGGATGATGACGATGAGAACCACGAGCCCGAGGCCGCCGGTCGGGTAGTAGCCCCAGCCGGAGCTGTACGGCCAAGTCGGCAGCGAACCGATCAACAGGACGATGAGGATAATCAGGAGAATGGTGCCGAGGCCCATCGGTGTCTCCTAGGCTTCATTGTTATGGTTCTGGGAGAACGCTTCGCGCGGTAGCTGGTTCCATGGCGCGGCAAATCCGAAGCCGCTAGGCTGCCGCCGGCCCTAAGATCGGCCGTCAACGAATCCCGGGTGAGGAAACCAGACATGGACGTGCGTGCAGCCGTTGCGCTCAAGGCGGGAGCGCCGCTTTCGATCGAGACCGTCAAGCTCGATGGGCCCAAGGAATTCGAGGTCCTGGTCGAGGTCAAGGCGACCGGCATCTGCCACACCGACGAGTTCACGCTTTCCGGTGCCGATCCCGAGGGCCTGTTCCCGGCGATTCTCGGCCATGAAGGCGCGGGCGTCGTCGTCGACATCGGCAAGGGCGTGACCAGCCTGAAGAAGGGCGACCACGTCATTCCGCTCTACACGCCGGAATGCCGGCAGTGCAAAAGCTGCCTCAGCCAGAAGACGAATCTCTGCACCTCGATCCGTGCGACCCAGGGCAAGGGCCTGATGCCGGACGGCACCAGCCGCTTCTCGCTCGGCGGCCAGCCCGTGCACCACTACATGGGCTGCTCGACCTTTTCCAACTTCACCGTGCTGCCGGAGATCGCTCTCGCGAAGATCCGCGAGGACGCGCCCTTCGACAAGGTCTGCTACATCGGCTGCGGCGTCACCACCGGCATCGGCGCGGTGATCTACACGGCCAAGGTGAAGCCGGGCAGCAGCGTGGTGGTGTTCGGCCTCGGCGGCATCGGCCTCAACGTCCTCCAGGGCGCGCGCATGGCCGGCGCCGGGATGATCGTCGGCGTCGACCTCAATCCGTCGCGCAAGGCGCTGGCGGAAA
>CAZZLX010000526.1:0-3350 GCA_964655235.1 uncultured Rhizobium sp. | reverse complement strand
GGCAAGATCCTCGAGGATGCCGTCGACGAACTCTGGCCGGCAGCGCGTGCCGTCGATGTCCTCGATGCGAAGGAGGAAGCGCCCGCCGGCCTCGCGCGCGCGGCGGTGCGCCAGCAGCGCGGAATGGGCGTGGCCGAGATGGAGACGGCCCGTCGGGCTCGGCGCGAAGCGGGTGACGATCATCGAGGCTCGGAGGTTGCCGCCCGCCGCGGCGCCCGTCTACAACTCTCGGCCATGCAAGATCTCTTCGCCCTCGACGGCCCGCGCCTGCCGGCGCAAAGCGGAAATCCCGACAGCCTGGTGATCCTTCTCCACGGGCTCGGCTCCGACGGCAACGACCTGATCGGGCTCGCGCCCTATTGGGCGCCGCAGCTGCCGAACACCGCCTTCGTCTCGCCGAACGCGCCGTTCCCCTGCGACATGGGGCCCTATGGATACCAGTGGTTCAGCCTGCTCGACCGGTCTCCGAGCCGCATCCTCGCCGGTGTGCAGGCCGCGGCGCCGATCCTCGACGCGTTCATCACCCAGGAGCTCGAGCGCCACGGCATCGACGAGTCCCGCCTGGCGCTCGTGGGATTCTCCCAGGGCTGCATGATGTCGCTGTATGTGGCGCCCCGACGCGCGAAGCCGGTGGCGCAGGTGCTAGGCTACTCGGGCCGCCTGATCGGCGCCGATCTCCTCAAGGCCGAGGCACGCTCCAAGCCGCCCGTGCTGATCGTCCACGGGACCGCCGACCAGGTCGTGCCTTTCGACTCGCTGGCCGCTTCCGAGGAAGGCCTCAAGGCCGCGGGCATCCCGGTCGAGACGCTGTCGCGGCCAGGCCTCGCCCATTCGATCGACGAAGGTGGGCTGCAGGAAGGGGCGAAGCGGCTGATTCGCGCTCTCCGTCATGATTCTGCAAACGCGATCAAGCCATAAGAGGGTACGCGCAAGCCTCTACATATTGTGTCGCAACATGGGATACGGTATGTAGATCGTAGGCATCCCGAAGGGGATCGTCCCCCCGGGATCGTCCATCAGGAGGATCGGCGTGGGGCATTTGTCGCCCGAAAGCTGCCCGGCCCTGGTGCTGAACGCCAACTTCCGGCCGCTCAGCTACTTCCCCTTGTCTCTGTGGTCATGGCAGGACGCGATCAAGGCCGTGTTCATGGGCCGGGTGAACATCGTCCATGAGTACGACCGCACGGTCCGCTCGCCGAATTTCGAGATGAAGCTGCCGTCGGTCATCTCGCTCAAGGACTACATCGCCTCCGCCCGCCGCCCGGCATTTACGCGGTTCAACGTGTTCCTCCGCGACCGCTTCAGCTGCCAGTATTGCGGCGACGACTTCCCGACCCAGGACCTGACCTTCGACCACGTGATCCCGCGCTCGAAGGGCGGGCGCACCACCTGGATCAACGTCGTGACCGCCTGCTCGGACTGCAATCTGATCAAGGGCAACCGCCTGCCGCGCGAGGCGAACATGCATCCGCGCACACGGCCCTTCCAGCCGACGGTCTACCAGCTCCAGGAGAACGGCCGGGCGTTCCCGCCCAACTTCCTGCACGAGAGCTGGCGCGACTTCCTCTACTGGGACTCGGAGCTGGAGAGCGCCTAGCCGGCCTCGTAGGTCGGATGGAAGGGCTCGAGCTCGTCCATCGACCGCCATTCCGCCGGCATCGACTCCAGCGGGCAGTAGCGATAGAGCGCATCTGGCCGCCTGCCGTAGACGAAATGCTCGCGATCGCGGATGCGGACCGGCATCGACTGGGTGAATTTCCGCCCGGTCGCGCGATCCTCGCATCCCATCGTCACCATCAGCGAGGTCTGTCCCGGCACGAGGCGGGTGATGGCGCAGAGGTCCTTCCCCAGCTCGAAGCGCCCCGGCATGACGTGCAGCACGTCGGCGAAGGACGCCGCCTCGCAAGGAGTGCCTTGCAGCGTGTAGAAGCCGGAGCGCAACGGCAGCTCGGCCGCGACCGCGGCGACGGAGCATGTGAGAGCGCCGGCCGCAAGCAGGGCGCCCAGCCCCCGCATCAGATCCGTTCGGAGAGCCAGATCGCCAGCCGCGACGCGCCTTTGACCGCCTGGGTCAGCACGGCATAGCCCGGCGCGTCCTCGGCGCCCGATGCCAGCGCGGTGTCGCGATGGGCGACCTCGTCCTGGCGGAACGCTTCCAGCGTCTCACCGAGCGGCTTCTCGTCCTCGCCGAGCGAGGCGATCTGTCCGCGATAATGCTCGTCGATCACTTCCTCTACCGCGACCGTGCAGGCCATCGCCGCCTGCTCGCCGAGCAGCGCGGTCGCCGCGCCCAGCGCGTATCCGGCGACGTGCCAGAACGGCAGCAGCGCGGTCGGCCGCGCGCGGCGCTCGACCACCATCTTCTCGAAAGCCTTCAGGTGTAGGGCTTCCTGCTCGGCCATGTGGCGGAGCGTCGGCCCGCAGGCGCTCTTCCCCAGGACCGAGAGCTGGCCCTCGTAGATGCGGCGCGCGCCGTACTCGCCGGCGTGGTCGACGCGGAGGATGCGGTCGATGAGATCCTTGCCGATCGGATCGCCAGGGAGGCGCGGCGTCATCGCCGCACCAGCGCCAAGCCGCCGCTGAGCCCGACCAGCGCCAGTGCGCCCGAGATCAGGAAGTTCCAGCCGGCCATCGAGATGCCGAACATCGACCAGGCGATCTCGTCGCAGCGGACGACGGGCGCCGCGAGAAGCTGATCACGGAGTGCGGCGGCGGTGCTGGCGACCGGCCCGGTCGCGCCGCACGCCGCGGTTCCTTCCCACCAGCGCCACTCGACACCGGCATGATAGGCGCCGATACCGGCGGTGACGGCGAGCGCTGCGGCCGCGACCAGCGTCGCCCAGCCGGCTTCTCCGCGCCGCCCCTGACGGATCAGGAACATGCCGACCAGGCCGGCCGCGATCGCGACGACATGGGGCCAGCGCTGCCAGAGGCAGAGCACGCAGGGAGCGAGCCCGCCCCAATGCTGGAAGACGAGCGCGCCGAGGAGCAGGGCGGCCGAACCGTGGGCAAGAAGCGCCGGCGCGGCGCGGGGAGCGAGAAGCTTCATGGTCAGAAAATATAGCGCACGGCGACGAATCCGCCGACCAGGACGATGGTCCCGACCAGGACCACCATGCCGAGCCGTTCCTCGACGAAGCGGCGGATCGGCGGCCCGAACCACCAGAGCAGCGCCGTCACCGCATAGAAGCGGATGCCGCGCGAGAGGATCGAGGCGGTGGTGAACTCAAGGAGATCGAAGGAGGCCGCGCCGCTGGCGATCGTCACCAGCTTGTAGGGGATCGGCGTCGCGCCCTTCAGCACGATCAGCCACCAGCCGTAGTCGGCGAAGGCCTTCTCGAACTGGGCGA
>CAZZLX010000525.1:0-3356 GCA_964655235.1 uncultured Rhizobium sp. | reverse complement strand
CGAGGTGCAGGAGTTCATCCAGGACATCCTGGGCCCAGAAGGCCTCGCGCGCTCGGTCGTCGTGGTCGCCACGTCCGACGAGTCGCCGCTGATGCGCCGGCAGGCGGCCTATCTCACGCTGACCATCAGCGAGTACTTCCGCGATCAGGACATGGAGGTGCTTTGCCTGATCGACTCGATCACGCGCTTCGCCATGGCCCAGCGCGAGATCGGCCTTTCCGCCGGCGAGCCCCCGGCCTCCAAGGGATATACGCCGACCGTGTTCGCGGAGCTGCCGCGCCTGCTCGAACGCGCCGGCCCCGGCACCGGCAAGGGCGCGATCACCGGCCTCTTCGCCGTGCTGGTCGAAGGCGACGACCACAACGAGCCCATCGCGGATGCGGTACGCGGCATCATCGACGGCCAAATCGTGCTCGAGCGCCAGATCGCCGAGCGCGGCCGTTATCCGGCGATCAACCTGCTGCGCTCGGTCAGCCGCGCCATGCCCGGATGCAACTCGCCGGAAGAGAACCAGCTGGTGATGCGCGCCCGCGCGTTGCTCTCCACGTACGAAGACATGGCCGAGCTGATCCGCCTCGGCGCCTATCGCCGGGGCTCCGACCCGCAGGTCGACCAGGCGATCGCCTACCAGCCGGCCCTCGAGAACTTCCTGAAGCAGGGCAAGGACGAGCGGTGCGATCTCGCCACCGGCTATGCCGAGCTCGCCCAGATCCTGAACAACCCGCCGGCCGCAAGCTGACGTGAAAGGTCGATGACGTGAAGGACCTGGGCGGTCTCATCCGGCTCGTGCAGTGGCGCGTCGATGAGAAGCGGCGCGAGCTCGGCAACGCGCAACGCGCCGCCGACGGCTGCCGGCAGGCGTTGGTGAACCTCGAAGCCGAGCTCAAGCGCGAGCAGGAGACCGCCCGGGGCTCCTACCAGGCGGCCCAAGGCTACGCCAACTACGCCAAGCGGTTTCTCTTCCGCCGCGAGAACGCCGAGGCTGCGATCCGCGCCGCCGATCAGGAGGTGGAGCGGATCCGGGAAGAGCTTTCGGGGCTGTTCCTCGAGCTCAAGCAGGCCGAGATCACGCAGGCCAATCGCGAGAAGGCGGAGGCGCAGCGCCTGGGCAAGCTGGAGCAGACGGAGCTCGACGAGATGGGGATCTCGCGCTTCCAGCGCGCCAAGAAGGCCGAGACCGGCGAGGAACGCGGCTAGGAGACTGCCTGCGACCTGTCCAGGATCGCTCCGGGCTGCTAGCCTTTCCGGCATCGGGATGCGGAGAACGGCGGGAGGAACTCCGGCGGCTCCGATTCCCGCCTACCTGACAGGGAGACCTCATTCGATGACAGCGATTCCCCGGATCTTCGGCGCGGCCTTGGCCGTTGCCGCGGCGATCGGGCTCGCGGCCACGCCGGCCGCGGCCCAGAAGACGCTGCGGGTGGTGCCGCACGCCGACCTCAAGGTCCTCGATCCGACGACGACCACCGCCACCATCACGCTGATGCATGGCATCTACATCTACGACTTCCTCTTCGGCTGGGACGAGAAGCTCGAAGCCAAGCCGCAGATGGTCGGCGACTACAAGGTCTCGGCCGACAACCTGACCTACACCTTCACCCTGCGCCCGGGCCTCAAGTTCCACGACGGGTCGGCGGTGACGATCAAGGACGTCGTCGCCTCGCTCACCCGCTGGATGAAGAAGGACTCGGTCGGCGGCTCGCTGCAGGACCGCATGGCGGCGCTCGAGGCGGTCGACGCCAACACCTTCACCATCAAGATGAAGCAGCCCTACGGCCCGGTGCTGTTCTCGCTGGCGTCCAGCGGCGGCCAGCTGCCGGCGATCATGCGCGAGAAGGAGGCCTCGGTCGACCTCGGCACCGTCATCAGCGAGACCATCGGTTCCGGCCCGTTCGTCTTCAACAAGGCGGAGTGGGTGCCGGGCTCGAAGGTCATCTATGACAAGAACAAGGACTATCAGCCGCGCAACGAGCCGCCGAGCGGCCTTGCCGGCGGCAAGGTCGTGAAGGTCGACCGGGTCGAGTACAAGGTCATCCCGGACTCGGCGACCTCGATCGCGGCGCTGAACGCCGGTGAGGTGGACCTCGTCGACCAGCCGCCGCTCGACATGGTGAAGCTGGTCCGCAACAACCCCGATGTTAAGATGGAAGTGCTGACGCCGGTGCCGGCGGTCGGCGTCATCCGTCCGAACCATCTGCATCCGCCGTTCAACAATCTGAAGGCCCGACAGGCCCTCCAGATGATGGCCGAGCAGCTCGACTATCTGCAGGCCGGCTTCGGCGACGACAACAAGCTCTGGAGCGTCTGTCACTCCTACTTCGTCTGCGGCGCGCCCTACGGCACCGAGGCGGGTTCGGAGATGTACAAGAAGGCCGACATGGCGAAGGCGAAGCAGCTCCTCGCCGAGTCGGGATACAAGGGCGAGAAGATCACCATCATCGGCGCATCCGACATTCCGTCATTGAACGCCATGACGCTGGTCACCGCCGAGAAGCTGAAGGCGATCGGCGGCAACGTCGAGGTGATCCTGGCCGACTGGGGCTCGATCGTCACCCGGCGCAGCAAGAAGGAGCCGCCGGACCAGGGCGGGTGGAACATCTTCCACACGACCTGGGGCGGCGTCTCGATGCACCATCCGCTGACCAACGTGGCGGTGAACGGGGACTGCAGCGGCAAGAACTGGTTCGGCTGGCCTTGCGACGAGGAATCGATGAAGCTGCGTGACCAGTTCCTGTCGGCCGCGTCGCCGGAGGAGGCGAAGAAGATCGCCGAGGCCTACCACAAGCGCCTCTACGAGGTGCAGCCGCTGGCCGTCACCGGCCAGTACGATCAGCCGACCTTCTTCCGCAAGAACGTGACCGGTCTCCGCAAGTCGACCATCATCAACTTCTGGAACGTCGACAAGTCCTGACACGGACCTGACACGGAAAGGGCGGCGGGATCATTCCCGCCGCCCTTTTTCTTTGCGTCGTGGGCGGGCCTCAGACGCCGGGCTCGGTCGCGTTGGGATAGAACAGCTGCTTGCCGTCGATCCGGTAGCCGGCGATCGCGTTCTGGCCTTCCGGCGAGACCAGCCAGTCGACGAACTGCTGGCCGAGATCCTTCTTCACCGTCGGATGCTTCGCCGGGTTCACCAGCATGACGCCGTACTGGTTGAACAGACGGCGGTCGCCTTCGACGACGATGTCGAGGTCGCCCTTGTTCTTGAATGAAATCCAGGTTGCGCGGTCCGAGAGCACATAGGCGCTGCTGGCCGACGCCATGTTCAGCGCCGCTCCCATGCCCTGTCCGATCTCGCGATACCAGGGACCTTTGGAAGACGCGATGTCGATGCTCGCGGCCTTCCAGAGGTTGAT
>CAZZLX010000524.1:0-3358 GCA_964655235.1 uncultured Rhizobium sp. | reverse complement strand
TCATGACGCCGGTGCCGCGGGTGTCGGTCAGGAACTGGCCATGGTAGCCGATCAGGCCGCGCGAGGGGCAATGGAACACAATGCGCTGCTTGCCGGCGCCGGCCGGCCGCATCTCGGTGAGCTCGCCCTTGCGCTGGGAGATCTTGTCGACGACGACGCCCGAATAGGCCTCGTCGACGTCGATGACCACCTCCTCGATCGGCTCCAGGCGCTGCCCGGTGACCGGATCGGACTTCATCAGCACGCGCGGGCGGCTGATGGAGAGCTCGAAGCCCTCGCGGCGCATCGTCTCGATGAGAACGCCAAGCTGAAGCTCGCCGCGGCCGGCGACCTCGAATGCATCCTTGGAATCGGCTTCGGTCACGCGGATCGCGACGTTGCCCTCGGCCTCGCGCAGAAGGCGGTCGCGGATCATGCGGCTGGTGACCTTGTCGCCCTCGCGGCCGGCAAGAGGAGAGTCGTTGACCGAGAAGGTCATCGCCAGCGTCGGCGGGTCGATCGGATTGGCCTTGATCGCCTCGGTGACCAGCGGATCGCAGATCGTGTCGGCGACGGTGGTCTGGGTCAGGCCCGCGATGGCGATGATGTCGCCGGCCTCCGCCTGGTCGAGCGGTACGCGCTCGAGGCCGCGGAAGCCCAGCAGCTTCGACATGCGGCCCTGCTCGAGCAGCTTGCCGTCGCGATTGATCGCCTTGATCGCCATGTTCGGCTTGGCGACGCCGGTATGGATGCGGCCGGTCAGGATGCGGCCGAGATAGGGGTCGTATTCGAGCGTGGTCGCCAGCATCGCGAACGGCGCGTCGACCTCGCCGACCGCGGCCGGCACGTGGCGGACGATGAGATCGAACAGCGGCGCCAGCGTCTCGCGCGGCGCCTCCAGCGACTCAGCCGCCCAGCCGTCGCGGCCCGAGGCGTAGAGCGCCGGGAAGTCGAGTTGCTCGTCGGTCGCATCCAGCGCCGCGAACAGATCGAAGATCTCGTTCAGCACCTCGTCGGGCCGCGCGTCGGGGCGGTCGACCTTGTTGATCAGGACGATCGGACGAAGGCCGAGCTTGAGCGCCTTGCCGGTGACGAACTTGGTCTGCGGCAGCACGCCCTCGGCCGCATCGACCAGGACGACGACGCCGTCGACCATGGAGAGGATGCGCTCGACCTCGCCGCCGAAATCGGCGTGGCCGGGGGTGTCGACGATGTTGACGCGCACGTCCTTCCAGGTGACCGAGGTGCACTTGGCGAGGATGGTGATGCCGCGCTCGCGCTCCAGGTCGTTGCGGTCGAGCGCCCGCTCGGCCACCTGCTGGTTGGCGCGGAAGGTGCCGCTCTGCTTCAGCAGGTTGTCGACCAGCGTCGTTTTGCCGTGGTCGACATGGGCGATGATGGCGATGTTTCTAATGTCCATTTTCAAATCCGGCCTGCGCGAGGGCGCGTCCCTTTACCGCAGCGCAACATGAAGCGCCAGGGGGGACGACGAAAGGTCGCTGGTTGAAGGCGTTATATGGGGATGCTGACCCCTGACGGCCAGTCGGCGTCAGCCCGAGCCGACGCGGTCGAAGGTCGCGCCGTCGAGGACGGCGCCGTCCATCTTGGCGTCCGTCATGTTGGCCGAGGTCATGTTGGCCTTGCTCAGGTTGGCGCCTGAGAAGTCGACATGCCCCAGGTTGGCGTATTGCAGGTTCGCCCCCGTGAGGTCGGCGCCGGCGAGCTTGGCGCTCGCGAGGTTCGACGGCCATTTGCGGCCGGTCGGGCGGCCCGAGGCGTCCTTGATGTCGACCGGGCCCAGCTGCGCGCCGGCCAGCTTGGCGATCGACATGTCGGCCTTCGCCAGGTTGATCCCGTCGAGCTTCGAGTGCGAGAGATCGGCGCCGGTCAGGTTGGCGCCGGAGAGGTCCGACATCACGAAGCTGGTCTTCGCGAGGTTGGCCCCGGTCAGGTTGGCACCGGAGAAGTCCGCGCCCGAGAGGTCGGCGCCGGCGAGGTTGATGTAGGTGAGGTCGGCCTTGGCGAGCTTCGCCCGGCTGCCGCGGCGGCCGTCGGAGCGGATCCAGTCGAAGTGGCTGGAGAGGATCTGCTTCACGTCGGGTGGCAGCGAATCCGCGGTCCGGACGCTGGCGCCGGTCAGATCGGCCGCCGAGAGGTCGACGCCCTCGAGCTTCACGTCCGACAGGTTGGCGCCCTTGAGCGCGGTATTGGCGAGGACGGCGCCCTTGAGGTTTGCGCCCTTGAGGTTGGCGCCGGTCAGGTTGGCATCCGCGAGGATGCAGCCGGCCAGGTTGGCGCCGATCAGGTTGGCGCCCCGCATGTTGGCGCCGGATAGATTGGCGCCCGACATCTGGGCGCCCTCGAGGTTCACGTCGTTCATGGCCGAGTGGCTGAGGTCGGCGCCATTGGCATGGCCCGGAACGAAGCCGGATTCGGTATCGAGGTCGTCGTGGCGGCCGCTCATCAGCGTGCCGCCGCGGAAATCGGCGCCCTTCAGGTTGGCGCCGGCGAAATTGCAGCCGCGGATCTGCGCGCCCTTGAAGTCGGCCCCGGAAAGGTTGGCGGCGGACAGGTTGGCCCCGTCGAGGTTGGCGCAGAAAAGGTCCGCGTTCCGGAGGTCGGCGCCGTCCATGGCGCATTTGGTCAGGTTGGCGCCGGCAAGCTTCGCCTGGCGCAGCGGCGCCCGCGACATCACCATTCCAGCGAGATTCTTTCTCGAAAAGTCCGCCCGGGCGCCTCCGACCTTCTTCGCGAGCCAGAGCTCGTGTTTGGTCAGCGCTTCGAGTATTTCGCGCGGCGTCATGAGGTCGATTTAGACCGAAAAGCTTTGGGAAAAACTAATGCGCTGCGGATATATCGCATTTCTGCCCACTGCGATACGGCTGCCCTCGACGGCCGGCCGTTCCGTCGCCAGTAATTGGCGGCCGGTCCTTATCCCTTCCCGCCGAAACCTGCGCAAATCGGCTAACTTTCTCGTTAGAAACGGCACCTAATGTGAGCGGCTGTTTAGGTTGGGCGACTTGGTGGGGGCGTTAGAACGGCCGATTTTTGCTTCATCGTGCCCGGCCGCGAAAGCTGCAAAAGTTTAGATAATTGCTTATAATGCCCCGGGTTTCGCGTCTCCGGGAGCGGTCGGGCGAGGGGGGAAATTAGCTTAACCGCGCATTTATGTCGCGCGTTTACAGTTACTTACCTCATAATTTTGTTTGACAAACCCGGTCGATGGTGCGATTGTCCGGCCCGGATAGAAGTATCCCGCCTGCCACGCGTGGGTGTCCCGCAACCGGACAAACCTAGAAGAGGAGCGTCCACGTCATGCCTATCCAGAACTCGATCAATACGAATATCGGCGCGTTCGTCGCGCTGCAGAACCTTAACG
>CAZZLX010000523.1:0-3358 GCA_964655235.1 uncultured Rhizobium sp. | reverse complement strand
GATCCCGTTCGGCGTGCCCGGCATGCCGTTGATCGCGCCCGCGGGAACGCAGATCGCGGTCTTCTACTGGGCCGTCTACCGCCCGGACCTGATGCCGCCGCTCGCCGCCTTCGGACTCGGATTCATCCAGGACGCGCTGGCCGGCACACCGCTCGGGGTCGGCTCGCTCGCCTTCCTGATCCTGCACGGCATTGCCGTGAACCAGCGGAAGGCCTTCGTCGGGAAGCCTTATATCCTCGTCTGGCTCGGCCTCGCGATCGGCGCGCTGCTCGCCGCTTGCGCCTCGTGGGCGCTTTCCTCGATCATCCTCGGCGGCTTCATCCCGCTGGAGCGTCCGTTGTTTCAGGCGCTCGCCACCATCGCACTTTTCCCGGTCTTCTCCGGCGTGCTGGTCGGCGTCCATCGCGGCGTGGTGCACTGATGCCGAGCTGGAAGGACAAGGACCAGGATCGAGGCAAGCTGTTCGGCCGGCGCGCAGCCCTTCTCGCCGGTGGCAAGCTCCTGCTCCTCTCCACGCTCGTCGGCCGCATGTATTACCTGCAGGTGATCGAGGCCGAGAAGTACCAGAAGCTTGCCGACGACAACCGCATCAACATCCGCCTGCTGGCGCCGCCGCGCGGGGTGATCTACGACCGCAACGGCGAAGTCCTCGCGCACAACCAGCAGAACTACCGCGTCGTCGTGGTGCCCGAGCAGATCAGCGACGTGACGCTCGCGCTCGACGCGCTCTCGGAAGTGGTTGAGGTGCCCGACTACGTCCGTCGCCGGGTGATGCGCGACATTAGGCGCAAGCGCGCTTTCGTGCCGGTCACGATCCGCGACAACCTCACCTGGGAAGAGGTGAGCCGCATCGAGCTGAACGCCACGAGCCTTCCCGGCATGCAGATCGAGGTCGGCCTCACCAGGGCCTATCCGTTCGGACCGGCCGTCGTGCACGGGGCGGGATACGTAGCCGCCGTTGCCGAGCACGACCTGACCGGCGACCCGCTGCTGGAACTGCCGGACATGCGCATCGGCAAGAGCGGCATCGAGCGTCAGCACGACCAGGTTCTGCGTGGCGCCGCCGGCACCAGCCAGGTCGAGGTCAACGCGCTCGGCCGCGTGATCCGCGAGCTCAGCCGCGACGAGGGCCGTCCCGGCAAAGCGGTGACCCTGACCCTCGACATGGGCCTGCAGAGCTTCGCCAATTCGCGCCTCGCGACCCAGGAAAGCGCCAGCTGCGTGTGCATGTCGGTGCCGGAGGGCGAGATCCTCGTGCTCGCCAGTCATCCCGCATACGACCCGGTCCCGTTCGGACGCGGCCTCACCTCGGCCGAGTGGCAGGAGCTCCTGCACCATCCCTACGGCGCGCTGAACAACAAGGCGATCGCGGGCCAGTATCCGCCGGGCTCGACCTTCAAGATGACGGTGGCGCTGGCAGCGCTGGAAAGCGGCATGATCTCGCCGAGCCAGCGCTTCTCCTGCCCGGGGCACTTCGAATTTGGCGACCAGAGGTTCTTCTGCCACGCCTTCAAGCTCGGCGGGCACGGTGCCGTCGACATGGAGACGGCGATCGCAAAGTCATGCGACGTGTACTTCTACAACGTGGCGCTCAAGGTCGGGATCGACCGCGTGTCGGCGATGGCCAGGCGTCTCGGCCTCGGTTCGCCGACCGAGCTCGACATGCCGGGCGAGCGCGGCGGACTTATCCCGAGCCGGGAGTGGAAGAAGGCGACGACCGGCGACATCTGGCACCAGGGCGAGACGGTGAACCTCGGCATCGGCCAGGGCTACATCCTGACCACGCCGATGCAGCTCGCGACGATGACGGCGCGCGTCGCGAGCGGCCTCAACGTCAAGCCGCATCTCACCAAGGCGATCGGCGGCGTCCCCGTCGAGTACAAGGCGCCCGAGCCGCTCGGCATCTCTCCGCAGCATCTCGCCGTCGTGCAGGCCGGCATGAGTTGGGTCGTCAACAAGCAGGGCGGCACCGCCTTCAACTATGCCCGCATCAAGGAGCCGGGCATGGAGATGGCCGGCAAGTCCGGTACCGCGCAGGTCAAGCGCATCACGCAGCGCGACCGAGAGATGAAGAACACCGACTCGAAGAAGTGGGAGTGGAAATTCCGCGACCACGCGCTGTTCGTGTCGTACGCGCCGATCCAGGCGCCGCGCTACGTCTGCGCCGTGATCGTCGAGCACGGGGTCGGCGGTTCCGGCATCGCCGGCCCGATCTGTCGCGACGTCCTTCTGGAAGCGCAGAAGCGCGACATCATGCGCACCGGCAGCATGAAGATCGCGAAGGCCGACTAGCTTCTAGTCCAGTCCCATCAGGGAGCGCGCGAATGACTTCGCCTCGAAGGGGCGAAGATCGTCCGCCGACTCGCCGACGCCGACCGCGACCACCGGGATCCTGAACGCATCGGCCAGCGCCACCAGCACGCCGCCCTTGGCCGTGCCATCGAGCTTGGTGACCACGAGCCCGGTCAGCGGCAGCGCCTTCGAAAAGACCTCGACCTGATTGTGCGCGTTCTGCCCGACGGTCGCGTCCAGGACCAGGATCGCGTCGTGCGGTGCGGTCGGATCGAGCTTGCGGATCACGCGGACGAGCTTCGCCAGCTCCTCCATCAGATGCGCCTTGTTGTGCAGCCGGCCGGCGGTGTCGATCGCCAGCACGTCGACGTCTTCCTTCCTCGCGCGCTCCAGCGCCTCGAAGGCGAGACCGGCGGAGTCGGCGCCCGCCGCGCCGGCTACCACGGGCACGCCCGCACGCTGGCCCCAGGCCTGTAGCTGCTCGACCGCCGCGGCGCGGAAGGTGTCGCCGGCGGCCAGCATCACCTTGAGCCCATCCGCCTTCCAGCGATGCGCGAGCTTGCCGATAGTCGTCGTCTTGCCGCTGCCGTTCACGCCGACCACGAGCACGACATGCGGCTTCCTCGTCGCATCAGGGGTGAGCTTCGAGGCGACCGGGGCCAGGATCTCGGCCGCGGCGGCGGCGAAGGCCTCGCGCACCTCGTCAGACGAGACTTCCTTGTCGAAGCGTTCGCGCTTCAGGCGATCGATCAGCTTGGCGGAGGTGGTGACGCCGAGATCCGCCTGGATCAGCGTCTCCTCGAGCTCGTCCAGCATCGTCTGGTCGAGCTTGCGCTTGGTGACGAGCGCGGTGATGCCCTGGGTGAGTTTGGTCGCGGTCTTGCCGAGACCTTCCTTGAGGCGCGAGAACCAGCCGGTCACGAGATTTGGCCAGTCACGAGATGGGGCGGCCGATCAACCGGTCGCCGTCGCGCGCGACGAGAGTGAGGACGAGCACGCTGCCGGGAACGCCACTCTCGATGATGACCGGCGCAAAGTCTTCGGCACGGGCGAAGCCATCAGTCTC
>CAZZLX010000522.1:0-3367 GCA_964655235.1 uncultured Rhizobium sp. | reverse complement strand
CTCAACTACACCTCGGGCACGACCGGCAACCCGAAGGGCGTGGTCGTCCATCACCGCGGCGCCTTTCTCAATGCGATGGGAAACGCGATCACCTTCGGCTTGGGCCCCGGGACGGTCTATCTCTGGACCCTGCCGATGTTCCACTGCAACGGCTGGTGCTACACTTGGGCGGTGACTGCGATTGGCGGCACGCATGTGTGCCTGCGCAAGGTCGATCCGACGCTGATCTTCCCGGCGATCGCCGAGCACCGCGTCAGCCATCTCTGCGGCGCGCCGATCGTGCTCAGCATGCTGATCCACGCCCCCGACAGCGTGAAGCGCCGCTTCGACCACGTGGTCGAGGTCGCGACCGGAGGCGCCGCGCCGCCCTCGCCGGTGATATCGGCGATGTCGGCGATGGGCTTTCACGTGACGCACCTCTACGGCCTCACCGAGGTCTATGGTCCCTCGACGCTCTGCGCGTGGCAGGAGGAGTGGGACGGACTCGATCCGGACGCGCAGGCGCTGAAGGTCGCGCGCCAGGGCGTCAACCTGCTGACCATGGCGGGGCAGGAAGTGATCGATCCCGCGACGATGGCGCCGGTGCCGGCCGACGGGGAGACGCTCGGCGAGCTGGTGCTTCGCGGCAATACGGTGATGAAGGGTTACCTCAAGAACCGCGGCGCCAGCGACGAGGCCTTCCGCGCCGGCTGGTTTCATACCGGCGACCTCGCGGTCAAGCACCCGGACGGCTATGTCGAGATCAAGGACCGCGCCAAGGACATCATCATCTCCGGCGGCGAGAACATCTCCTCGCTCGAGGTCGAGGAGGTGCTCTATCGTCACCCGCAAGTGATGGAGGCGGCGGTGGTGGCGCGGCCCGACGCGAAATGGGGCGAGAGCCCTTGCGCCTTCGTGACCTTGAAGCCGGGCGCGGCCGAGACCGATGAGGCCGGCATCATCGGCTTCTGCCGTGAACGCCTGGCGCGGTACAAGCTCCCGCGCACGGTGGTGTTCGGTCCGCTGCCGAAGACCTCGACGGGTAAGATCCAGAAGTTCCAGCTCCGCGACCAGGTGCGGGCTCTTGGAGAAAGACAAGAGTGACGCCGACCTTGTTTCCGCACGTCCTGCAAGGGACAGATGGCACGCGCGTGCCCGCCGAGTGGGGCCAGTTGGAGGTACCCGAGGTTCGGGCCAGGAAAGGCAGCCGGCCGATCCAGATCGCGTTCGTTCGCCTCAAGACCGCGAGCCCCGAGCCCAGGGCGCCGGTGATCTGGCTCGCCGGCGGGCCGGGCTCGGCCGGCATCGCCGGATCGATGGGCAGGCTCTCGCGCTGGCGTCGCTGGGCAGCGGATCGCGACGTGATCCTGTTCGACCAGCGCGGCGTCGGCCAATCGCGGCCGGAGCTGTCGCCGCCGTTCTTCTGCGATCTGCCGCTGGACCAGCCGGGCTGCCGCGCCGCCTATGTCGAGGCGAGCCGCGACCTGGCGAGGAAGTCGCTCGCGTTTTGGGGCGAGCGCGGCGTCGATCCGGCCGGCTACACCACGGCCGAGAGCGCCGACGACGTGGACGACCTTCGGCAGGCGCTCGGCTACGACCGCATGAGCCCGGTCGGCTACAGCTATGGCTCGCACCTCTGCTTCTCGGTGATCCGACGGCACGGCGCGGTGATCGATCGTGCCGTCGCCGGCGGCTCCGAGGGGCCGGATCACACCTTCAAGCTGCCCAGCAACGTCGACCGGGCATTGGTCGAACTGGATCAGACGCTGGCACTCGATCCGCGCTGGAAGGCGGCGATGCCGAGCCTGGTGTCGGCGTTGACCGACCTGCTGGCCGAGCTTCGCCGTGCGCCGAAGCGCGTATTGGTGAAAGACAAGCGCCGTGGCGGCGAGGTCGAGGTCACGGTCGGCGACTGGGACCTGCAGATGACGATCGCCGACACGCTGGGTGCCACGCCGGCGTTGAAGACGTTGCCGGTCAATATCCAGGCGATGTGCAGGGGTGAGTGGCGCTGGCTTGCGGAGACGGCCCTGTCGCGTCGCCGCCGCCCGGCCTTCAACTTCATGTCGATCGTGATGGACGTGGCGTCCGGCGCCACACCGGCGCGGCTCGCGCGTATCCGGGAGGAAGCGAAAACCGCGCTGCTCGGCGATGCGATCAACCTGCCGTTCCCGGATGTCGGCAACGGGCTCGGCCTGCCCGATGCGGGCGAAACCTTCCGGGGACCGCTGGTCAGCGACGTGCCGACGCTGATGCATGTCGGCACGCTCGACGGCCGCACGCCGGTCTCGAACGCCGACGAGCTGCTGCCGGGATTCAGAAATGGACGCAAGCTGGTGATCGGGAACGCCTCGCACGACACCGGCTCGTGGTCGGGTGAGGGCTCGGCTTGCGAAGACGAGATGACCCGATTCCTCGACGGCAAGGAACTCTCGACCGATCGCGTCGACATCCCTTTCGCCTTCGACCCGCCGGCATGAGGAGGATGCGATGACCCCCGATCTCACCGGCAAGACCGCGTTGATAACCGGCGCGTCCTCCGGCCTCGGCCGCCACTTCGCCAAGCTGCTGGCAAAATGCGGCGCTCGCGTTGCGATCGGCGCGCGGCGCATGGACAAGCTGGTGTCGCTGGCCGAGGAGATCCGCGCGGCCGGCGGCGAAGCCCTTATGGTCGAGCTGGACGTCACCGACGAGGCCAGCGTCGGCAAGGCCGTCGCCCAGGTCGCGGACGCGATGGTCGGCATCGACATCCTCGTCAACAACGCCGGCATCGTCGTCGCCAAGCCGGCGCTCGAGCTGTCGGTCACCGACTGGGACATGACGATCGCTACCAACCTTCGCGGCGCCTTCCTGGTCGCACAGGCCGCGGCGAAGCACATGGCGGAGACGGGCGGCGGTTCGATCGTCAACATCGCCTCGATCGCGGGCCTCAGGACGGGCGGCCACATCTCGGCCTATGCCGCGTCCAAGGCCGGTCTGATCCACCTGACCAAGAACCTCGCGGTCGAGCTCGCCCGCTCCAAGGTCCGCGTCAACGCACTGGCGCCGGGTTATATCGAGACCGAACTCAACGCCGAATTCTTTGCGCGCAAGGCCGGCGAAGACCTGATCCGCCGAATCCCGCAGCGCCGGCTCGGGCGGGCCGAGGATCTGGACGGTCCGCTGCTGTTGCTCGTCTCCGATGCGTCGCGCTACATGACCGGCGCCGTCCTCGTCGTGGACGGCGGCCATTCCGTCAATCCGCTCTAAAGGGGAACCCGATGATCGTCGACCACCGCACCTACACCCTGAAGCCCGGCACGCTTCCCGAATACCTCGCCAAGTACGAGGAGATGGGACTTAAGGTGCAGATCAAGCATCTCGGGCGGCTGGCGGGATACTTCTTCAC
>CAZZLX010000521.1:0-3369 GCA_964655235.1 uncultured Rhizobium sp. | reverse complement strand
CGCCCCGGCTCAAGGCCGGGGCGCCGCCGACGGATCGGGAATCGGAAGTTCAGGCGCGCTGGGTGCGGGCGAAGTCCGGCAGCTCGCCGCGGCCGAGCGCATAGGCGCCGTCGCCGATCAGCGCGTGGACGACCGAGGCCAACATCAGGAAGGCCGGGTACTCCCAGCCGCCGCCGGACGCCGAGAACACCCAGCCGTTCGGCAGGTGGGTCATCAGCGCGCCGGCCATGATCGGGATCAGCGCCGCCGAGACGTAGCGGCCATAGACTCCGGCGAGGATAGCGGCACCGCCGGCGAGCTTGGCCGCGACGACGACGTACGCGAGCGGCCCCCAGAAGCCGACCTTCTCGAAGAAGGCGACGGTGCCAGGCATGGTGAAGACGAAGACCTTCAGCAGGGCATGGGCAATCCACATGGTGCCGAGGCCGAGCCGGAGAGCGAGGGCTCCGTAGGGAGCGAAGCGGGTATCGATCATGGGGTTCCCCCGTGGTTGAGATGCCTCGAAGGTAGGCTTTCCCCTTCGCAAAGAAATTCTGTCTTTGTGAACAGTAACTTTGCATAATTGCAATGCATGGAGTGGGATGACCTCCGCATCGCGCTCGCGATCTCCCGGGCTGGCAGCCTGTCAGGCGCCGCCCGGAGCCTGAAGCTCAACCACGCGACGGTCTGGCGCCGGCTCAAGGGGCTGGAAGAGCAGCTCGACACCAAGCTGTTCGAGCGGCGACCGGACGGGTACGTGCCGACCGCGGCCGGCGACGAGCTCCGGCGCGCCGCGGAAGCCATGGAGGAAGCGGCCGAGGGCCTGGACCGCCGGCTCTCCGGCCGCGACCCGCGCCTGACCGGAACCGTGCGACTTTCGACGCTCGACTCCATCGCGCTCGACCTGCTGCCGCCTCACCTCGCGCGGTTCCGCGCGCTTCATCCCGGGATCACGGTCGAGCTAACGGTCAGCTCCGCGCTCGCCAACCTGACGCGGCGCGATGCCGATGTGGCGCTCCGCGCGACCAATGCGCCGACGGGAACCCTGGTCGGCCAGCGCCTCGCCGATGTCGGCATGGCGGTGTACGCCGCCCGCGACTATCTCGCCCGCAATCCCGCCGGGACCGACTGGGCGCGCCACGACTGGGTCGCGCCGGACGAGGTCTTCGCCCACACAACCTTCGCCCGGTTCATCGAGCGCGAAGCGGCGGGACGCGTGGTGCTGCGCGTGGATACCGAGAGCGGGATGCAGGCGGCGTGCGCGGCCGGGATCGGCGCGACCGTGCTCGCCTGCTTCGTCGGCGACGGCGATGAGAGGCTCGAGCGCCTGTCGCCGCCGTTGCCGGAGTTCGATCACGGGCTCTGGCTGCTCACCCACGAGGACCTGCGCGGCGCCGCGCGCGTCCGCGCCCTGCTCGACTTCCTCGCCGCCGCGATCCGCCCGGAGCGGGCGCGGCTCAAGGGGGAGCGCGCCTAGTCGGTACG
Source organism: uncultured Rhizobium sp. (assembly GCA_964655235.1). Classification (GTDB taxonomy): domain Bacteria; phylum Pseudomonadota; class Alphaproteobacteria; order SHVZ01; family SHVZ01; genus SHVZ01. The sequence goes on along the minus strand of CAZZLX010000521.1, from coordinate 1,905 downwards.
CGTCGCCTTGATGTGGGCGACGAGGCCGGCGGTCGAGGAGTCCTGGCCCTCGGCCGGCAGCGCGTCGAGCGAAAGCTCAGGCAGCACCTTCTTCGCCAGCGTCTTGCCGAGCTCGACACCCCACTGGTCGAAGGAGTTGATGCCCCAGATCACCCCCTGGACGAAGACCTTGTGTTCGTAGAGCGCGATCAGGCGGCCGAGCGTGTACGGATCGAGTTGCTTGAACAGGAAGGTCGAGCTCGGCCGGTTGCCGGGGAAGGTCCGGTGCGGCGCCAGCCGCTCCGCCGTCGCGCGGTCGGCACCCGCCTTCAGCATCAGCTCGCGCGTCTCCGCCTCGTCCTGTCCGATCGCTAGGGCCTGGCTCTGGGCCAGCATGTTGGCGAGCAGGATCTCGTGATGGCCCGTCAGGTCGTGATCGGGCTCGACCGCGGCGAGGAAGTCGGCCGGCACCGGATCTGGGCCCTGATGGAAGAGCTGCAGCAGCGCATGCTGGCCGTTGGTGCCCGGCTCGCCGAAGACCACGGGCGCGGTCGCGTGGCGGACGGGCCGCCCTTCGCGGTCGACGCCCTTGCCGTTCGATTCCATCTCGAGCTGCTGAAGGTAGGCCGGGAAGCGACGGAGGCGATGGTCGTAGGGGAGGATCGCGTGGTTGCGCGATCCCAGGAAATTCGTGTTCCAGATCCCGACCAGCGCCATCGCCACCGGGATGTTGGAATCGAGCGACGCGTCGCGGAAATGGCGGTCCACCGCATGCGCCCCTTCGAGAAGCCTGTCGAAGGCTTCGGGCCCGACGCCGATCATCAGCGGCAGCCCGATCGCGGACCAGAGCGAGTAGCGGCCGCCGACCCAGTCCCAGAAGCCGAACGTGTTCTCAGGCGTGATCCCGAAGGCAGCGACCTTGTCGCGCGCGGTCGAGACGGCGACGAAATGCTGGGCCACCGCCTTCTCGCCGAGCTGGCCGACCAGCCAAGTGCGCGCGGTCGCGGCGTTGGTCATCGTCTCCTGGGTGGTGAAGGTCTTCGACGCGACGATCACCAGCGTCGTCGCCGGATCGAGCCCGGCCAGCGCGCGGCTGATGTCTGCGCCGTCGACGTTGGAGACGTGGCGGAGCTGAAGCCCGGGATGACGCCACTTGGCCAGTGCCTGGTCCGCCATCGCCGGCCCGCGGTCGGAGCCGCCGATGCCGATGTTGACGACAGCCCGGATCGCCTTCCCGGTCGCGCCTTTGTACTCGCCGGCACGGACCTGGCCGGCGAAGGCGCGCATGCGGCCCAGCACCCCGCGGACGTCGGCCATGACGTCGCGGCCGTCGATGCGCATCGGCGCGGTCGAGCGGCTGCGGAGCGCCACATGGAAAGCGGCGCGGTTCTCGGAGCCGTTGATGGCCTCGCCAGAGAACATGCGGTCGGTCCACCCGGCGACGTCGACGGCGCGGGCGAGCTCGTGCAGGAGCGCCACGGTCTCGGTGGTGATGCGCTGCTTCGAATAATCGAAGAGCAGGTCCTCGTGCCGTAGCGAGAAGCGCTGGAAGCGGTCGGGATCGCCGGCGAAGAGATCGCGGAGATGCAGCGGTGCCACCCGGTCGCGGTGCTGCGTCAGCGCTTCCCAGGCACGATCCAGTCGCGTTGCCGCTCGTGTCGGTCCGTCCATGGCGTCCTTCCTTGTCGGCGGTCCCGACGAAGTGCCCGAATATTAAGGCATCAGTGGGGCAAGGAGGTGAACCTCGCGCTACGTTTTCGCGGAGGCTTCGCTCTAAGCCATCGCTTGATCGCTTGCCTCCACGGGGCTCCCCTAGGCGGGCGTCGGCGCGATCACGAAAATGTTCCATCGCCCTCGCCTACTTCGGCATCGCGAACGGACGGTCGTCGGCGAAGCGCTTCAGGATGTTCGTGGTGAGCTTCGCGA
>CAZZLX010000520.1:0-3378 GCA_964655235.1 uncultured Rhizobium sp. | reverse complement strand
AGATCATGATGCTGCGCAGCCTCCAGCAGACCGGCCATCGCCCGATCGTCCTGATCGGCGGCGGCACCACGAAGGTGGGCGACCCGTCCGGCAAGGACGACATGCGCAAGCTGCTTACCGACGCCGACATCCAGCGCAACATGGCGTCGATCAAGGCGACCTTCGGCAAGTTCCTGAAGTTCGGCGACGGGCCGAACGACGCGCTGATGGCCAACAACGACGACTGGCTGTCGAAGCTCAACTACATCGAGTTCCTGCGCGACTACGGCAAGCACTTCTCGGTCAACCGCATGCTGACCATGGATTCGGTCAAGCTGCGCCTCGACCGCGACCAGCCGCTGACCTTCCTCGAATTCAACTACATGGTCCTCCAGTCCTACGACTTCGCCGAGCTGGCGAAGCGCTATGACTGCCGCCTGCAGATGGGCGGGTCGGACCAGTGGGGCAACATCGTCATGGGCGTCGATCTCGGCCGCCGCGTCGGCACGCCGGATCTCTTCGCCGTGACCACGCCGCTGGTGACGACCGCCTCGGGCGCGAAGATGGGCAAGACCGCGGCCGGCGCGGTGTGGCTCAACGACGACCGCCTGTCGCACTACGACTACTACCAGTACTGGCGGAACACCGACGACGCCGATGTCGGCCGGTTCCTCAAGATCTTCACCGACATGCCGATGGACGAGATCCGGAAGCTCGAGGCCCTGAAGGGCTCGGAGATCAACGAGGCGAAGAAGGTGTTGGCGTTCGAGGCGACCAAGATGTGCCGGGGCGAGGCCGCGGCGAAGTTGGCTGCGGAAACTGCGAGAAAGACATTTGAAGAGGGCGGGGTTGGCGATGCCCTTCCGGTGCTCGGGCCGACTGATGCGAGGCTCGCGCTCGGCATCTCGCTTTGGTCTGCCCTTCGAATGTCGGGCCTTGCGGAATCGAATAGTGATGCTCGGCGCCTTGTTCGATCTGGCGCAGCAAGGATTAATAACGAGGTCTGTACGGACGAAAATCGAACGATCACGCAGGCGGACCTCAACGCCGACGGCGTCGTCAAGCTCTCCGCCGGCAAGAAGCGCCACGCGGTGGTGAAGGTCGCCTGACGGCGGGCAGTCGCGCATGACTTTGCCGGCCGCGCTCGTCCGTTCCGCGGTTGCCGCCCGCGAGGCCGGCGACGGCGCGGCGGCGAGACGCCTGGCGATGCAAGCGCTGGCCGCCGACCCCTCGGATCGCGGCGCGATCTCGTTCCTGGTCGATCTGCTGACGCAGCAGAGCGCTTACGAGCGCAGCATCGCGTGGCTCAGGCGCGATCTCGCGCTGGTCGGGCGCCCGGCGCGGACGATCCAGTTCCTCCTGTTCATGCTGCTGCATGTCGGTCGCCTCGACGAAGCGGGCCGCCTGCATGCACGCCTTCCGCAGATGGCGCGGGCGCTGCCACCGGGAGACGAGGAGGCGGCGGTCCTCGAGGGACTGTACCGAGTCGTCGAGCGCTATCGTGCGACCGCGGCGGAGATGGCGTTCGCCCCCGGCTACCGCGTGTTCGACGAGCCGGACGAGAGCCGCGAGGTGCGCCTCTGGCGGAAGGCGCTGACCTATCACGCCGAGGGCGACGACTTCGCCTCGCTGCACCACCTCGTCGCGCTGGACCCGTTGAGCGGGGCGCCGCCGCTCGAGCATGTCGTCAAAGCGGATCTCGATCGCCTGAAGGCTCGGATCCTTTCGGAACGAGGCATCGCCGGTCCGCCGTCCGTGTCGGATAGTGAGCGCTTCCTCGTCATCCGCTCGCACTCCTCGGGCTTCTGCGCCGACGTGATCCACGTCGCGGTCCAACTGGTCGCGGCCGAGCTTTTCGGGCGCACGCCGCTCGTCTACTGGGGAAGGGAGTCCGCCTACTCAGCGCCCGAGATCGACAATCTCTGGGACGCGTTCTTCGATCCGATCGGGCCGGCGCTCGACGAGATCGCAAGGCGCGGCGGGAGCTGCTATCCGCCGTTCTTCACCGCGGACGCGCTCAGGAAATCCAACAACCGTCCCTGGTTCCACAACGCCGCGGGCGCCAGCTACCTGGACATCCTCCCGCGGCGCGAGGAGGTCGCCGTCGCCGAACGCTACTGCTTCCTCGCCGACCTGCTGTACCTCGCGCCTGCCGATCATCCCTTGCGGCACCGCCCGCCGCTCGACGTCTTCTAGTCGGCGATGTCGCGCATCCGGCTGCGCCGGGAGATCGCCGACGAGGCGAAGGCGTGGCTCGATAGCCAGCGCCGGGGGAAGCCAGTGATCGCGGTCCACATGCGGCTCTCCTCGAGCGACAAGGTGCTGGAGTCGCTGGAGCAGGCGCCGGCCGAGGCGCGGGCGACGCTCGATGCGGTCGATGCGCTTCTCGGGCGCCTGCCGGACGCGCGCATCTTCCTGATGACAGACTACCAGCCCAACGTCGCGCTGCTCGACGGACGGTACCCGGGTCGCGTCTTCAGTTATGCGAGCCGGCGCCTCGATACCGCCCAGGCGCTCGCGCAGCGGCAGCTCGGATTGAACGCCACCGAGGGCAACTACCCCCTGGCGGTCGAGGTCATGCGCGACGTCGCGGCCGGCAGCCGGTGCGATGCCTTCGTCGGAGACGGCGCCTCCAACGTGTCGCTGGTGACAGCGGGCCTCGGGCGATGGGCGCCGGGCACCCTGCTGTGGACGCGCACGCCCAACATCGGCGGCTGGTGGTCCTCGATCGTCGAGTCCTCGTCGGCGCTCGGTCCGCGCGGCAAGTTCGTCGTCTACTGACGCGCGGCCTGGCGCAGCTCCAGCCAGAGTCCGTGCGCGGCCTCCGGCGCGATCCAGAGGCTCTCCGGCGCACAGGCGTTCTGCTCGAAACGGACGGACTTCTCGGTCAGCCGTCGCCGCGCGGTTTCCAGGCTTCCGATCGCGACTGTGGCGCCCAGGATCGGCCTCGGCGAGATCGTCCGCACGAAGCTCACATCGCCTTCCGGAAACGTCATCCGCGCGGTGCTCGGCCCGAAGGGCGCGCAACGCGTCCCGCTCGCGCGCGCGGCGTCCAGAAGCTGCAGCAGGCTCTCCGTCACCGTGTCTTCGGCGAGCCAGAGGCCGGTCAGTGCCGTGGCCGTGTTCGGATGCGCGAAATGCTCGGGCCGGTCGGTCGGCGATTTCTGACGGCCGCCGAAGAAGAAATGGTGCAGCAGGCTCTCGGGCCGGAAGGAGGCGATGCCGTTCTCGAACACCAGCGGCGAGCCGAGATCGGAGATGCGGCCGAGGAGCCCGATCATCTCCTGCGTATAGAAGCCGGCGAAGGGCGGTCCGTCGCCGCCTTTGAGCCAGGCGACGTACTCGGCGCTGAGCGCGTCCATCGCCTCAGCCGCGGTGATCAGTTCGATCTCGGTGCCG
>CAZZLX010000519.1:0-3381 GCA_964655235.1 uncultured Rhizobium sp. | reverse complement strand
GTCCGGCGAAACCGCCGATGCGGAACTTGAGCCCCTTGAGATCCTCGAGGGTCTTGATCTCCTTACGGAACCAGCCGCCCATCTGCGCCCCGGTGTTCCCGCAAGGGATGCCCATCGCGTTGTAGTCCTTGAAGAACTCGTTCATCAGGGCGCGTCCGCCGCCGTGGTACATCCAGGCGTTCTGCTGGCGCCCGTTGAGTCCGAATGGGACCGCCGTATCGAAGGCGAAGGTCGGGTCCTTGCCGACGTAGTAATAGTTGGCGGTGTGACACGCCTCGACGGTTCCGGCCTGGACCGCGTCGAGCGCCTGGAGGCCAGGGACGATCTCGCCGGAGGCGAAGACCTGGATCTGGAACTTGTTGTCGGTCGCTGCGGCGACACGCTTCGACACGAGCTCGGCAGCGCCGTAGATCGTATCGAGGCTCTTCGGGAAACTCGACGTCATGCGCCACTTGATCTCAGGCATCGACTGCGCGATCGCCGGCGCCGCCACGACGCTGGCCGCCGCGCCGACGCCGGCCGCCTTCAGGAACTTACGTCTTTCCATGCTTTCCTCCGGATAACGAGGTTTATCGGTTCTCCAGGCCCTCGCCACCCTCCGGCGCGCATAGTGAGCCTGTCGCCGAGGATACTTACACATCGGCAATAGCTTAGGTAGATGGAGAAAAGGACGGGGTCGGCCAGGACGGGCGCTGCACAACGATTGGGCAGGACTCAGCGGCCGTAGGAGACCGGATCGAGCTCGAAGACCAGTCCCTTCCAGGCGGGATCACCAGCGCTCAGCCTCGCGGCGTTCTCCCGGGCGATCCGGCGGAAAAGCGCGAGCGCCGCACGATCGTCGAGATGCGCCGTTTCCTCGCCCAGATGCTCGGCCAGGAGGTCGCAGCGGAGCGCATGGACGGTCTCGGGGTCCCAGAACGACACGTTCATCTCGGTGTTCCGGAACAGCGATCCCGCATGGAGATTGCACGAGCCCGCCGTCGCCCAGGCATCGTCGACCAGCATGACCTTGGAATGGACGTAGACATTGCGTCGGCCGCCGTGCCCGTCGGGTGCGGCGAGCCCGACCATCGCGAAGTTGTCGTGCCGGCCCAGCTTCTCGATGCCCGTGAAGAACGCGTTCCACTCGGGATCCTTTCGCCGCGCGAGCACGATCGGCTCCGGCTCGGGGGGCGACAGCATCACCACGTCGACGCCGCGCTCGAGCGCTTTGTGCAGCGCCGTCGAGATCTCGATGACCGGCAGCGCCTGGTGCTCGAGATAGATCGACCGGCGGGCCGCGGCGATCGCCGACAGGTATTGCGCGAGGATCGTCCTTTCGCCGTCGGCGATATCGCTCGACGGGCGGCCGGGCATGATCGTGCGCTGGACCTGCGCGGTCGCGGTGCCGCGCGGCGGCGACACGCTCGTGGGCAACGGCATGTCGTCGCCGCCGGTGTGGCCCCAGCTGCCGTCGGCGAGCGCACGATCGCTCGCGTCGTTCCAGCGCTCGACGAAGTTGTGGTGGACGTCCGTCGCCGACGGCACGGCCAGCTCCAGGTACAGGTCGTGGAACTGGCGCTCCGCACCGAGATGGCCGCGCACGCCGTTGGCGCCGTGCGTCATGTTGATGCCGCCGACGAAGGCGATCTCGGACTCGGTGCCGGCATCGACCAGCCAGCTCTTCTGGTGATGGCAGCCGGCTCCCTCGTGCCGGTCCCAGCGCACGCGAAAACGCGAGCCGCGCCGGCGAAGCATCTCATGGTCCTCGGCCGACCCGTGAAACGTGGGACCGAAAGCCATGCCCTCCGGATTGGGACGCCAGCCGAGGACGCGGACATCGACGCCGCGCGCGACCGCGCGATCGAGCAGATCGAACAGCGATCCCATTCCGCCGGGCATCCGGAAGTCCTCGGCGATGAAGGCGATCGTCACCCACACGCTGCGTCGCGCCGCCTCGACCGCCTCGCCGATGCGCCGGAACACCGGCACGACGTCGATCAGCGGGCGGATGCGGTTTCCGTTCCGGGTCGGATACGACCCCGATGCCGGAAACTCGATATGCGGGGCGGGGCCGGGCCGGAAGAATTCATCCGCGCTTTCTCACAGGACCGTGCGCCGGGATCAGGTTCCGGCGCTGCCGTCGATCTGATAGAAGGACGGCTTCCTCCTACCAGATTCACGGTCAAGACATGTCCAGAAAGCCCCTGTCCGCCGCCCTCGCCCTCGCTGCCGTGCTCGGCCTCGGCACCACCGCCGATGCAGCCGACAAGGACAACCTCATCTACATGGAGCTGAAGACCGGCCGCGTCGTCATCGAGACCCGCCCCGACCTGGCGCCGGGCCATGTCGCCCGCATCAAGGAGCTGGTCAAGCAGGGCTTCTACGACGGTGTCGTCTTCCATCGCGTGATCGAAGGCTTCATGGCCCAGACCGGCGACCCGCTCGGCAACGGCACCGGCGGCTCGGGCAAGAAGCTGAAGGCAGAATTCTCGAAGGAGCCGCATGTCCGCGGCGTCGTCTCGATGGCCCGCGCCCAGGATCCGAACTCGGCCGACAGCCAGTTCTTCATCTGCCTCGCCGACGCCAAGTTCCTCGACAACCAGTACACCGTCTGGGGCCGCGTCATCGAAGGCATGGACAACATCGACAAGGTCAAGAAGGGCGACCGCAACCAGAACGGCTCGGTCAAGGATCCCGACAAGATCATCAAGATGCAGCTGGCCGCCGACGCCAAGTAAGGCCGCTTGATGACCGCGGAGAACGTCTGCTTCTCCGCCGACTATGCGGAGGCGCGCGAGAAGTTTCTCGCCGCCGCCCGCATCGCCGGCGCGACCCTTAAGGCCTATCCCAACCCGTTGAAGGGACCGAAGGGCGAAAGCCTCTCGACCGACGTCGCCTTCATCGGCGACCGCAAGGCGCCGAAGGTGCTGGCGACGTTCTCGGGCACGCATGGCGCCGAGGGATTCTGCGGCTCGGGCGCGCAGGTCGATCTCCTGACCTCGGGCCTGCTCGAAAGCCGGTCAAAGGACACCGCGATCCTGATGGTGCACGCGGTCAACTGCCACGGCTTCGCCTGGATCCGGCGCACCACGGAAGAGAACGTCGACCTCAACCGCAACTGGTCCGACTATTCGAAGCCCCTGCCCGAGAACAAGGGCTACGACGAGATCGCCGACTGGCTGGTGCCGACAGCGCTGACGGGCCCCGCCTTCGACGAGGCCGAGAAGCACCTCCAGGCCTGGCGCGACAGGCATGGCGACGTCGCCTTCGCCAACTGCGTCAGCGAGGGACAGTACAAGCACCCGAAGGGTCTCTTCTACGGCGGCACCGGCCCGACCTGGGCGCGTCGCACGCTGGAGACGATCCTCAAGGAATGGGCGGGCCACGCCTCGCAGGTGG
>CAZZLX010000518.1:0-3384 GCA_964655235.1 uncultured Rhizobium sp. | reverse complement strand
GATCACCGGCAGCGGCCAGCCGACGCCGCGTCGCGTCGCCTCCAGCAGCACGAAGATCAGGATCGTGCCCATCGCCACGTCGATCGGCAGCGGGTTGCCGACGCGGAAGGCGAGGTCGGTGAAGATCCACGGCACATAGAGGCTGGCGACCGCGGCGGCGATCGCGAGCGTCCAATCCACGATCGAGATTCCGAATGGCTTGAGCAGCGACGAGGCCGGGCTCGCATGCGCCTTCAGAAACGGGAAGACCAGGAAGATCATCCCGATGACGAAGGCCATGTGGATGCCGCGATGCGTGGTCTCGCGGAGCAGGCCGAAGCCGGCGGTGTAGTAGTGGAAGCAAGAGAGCGCCAGCAGCAGCACGGCGACGATCCACCCCGCCGTCGGCGTCAGCGGCCGAAAGCGCATCTCGGGATCGAACTTCTCTTCGAGCGAGCGGGCCTCGACGATGGCGGCGGCGGTATTGGTCGACATGGAGATGCTCATCCGGCGGGAAAGGAGAAGCCCCCCGCCTGCGTCAGCAGGCGGGGGGCTCTGGACAGCACGGCAGTAAGAAGCGCCGCCTACTTCAGCAGGCCGGCTTCCTTGTAGAATTTCTCGGCGCCCGGATGCCACGGCACGCTCGGGCCGGCAGTCGCGGTCTCCTTGCGGATCGACTTGCCCTTGGCGTGACCGGCATCCAGCGCGGCGCGTGTCTTGTCGCTCCACAGCGCCTTGGTGATCTCGTAGACCACGGCCTCCGGCACCTTGGCCGAGGTGACCCACTGGGCGCCGACCGCGAGCGTCTTCGCCGCCGCCTGGCCCTTGTAGGTATTGGCAGGGATCTCGTCGGGAGCGAAAAAGGCGTACTTCTTGCGGATGGCTTCCGCCTGCGGGCCGTCGATCGGCACGATGTCGATGCCCGGGCCGGCGGCCGCAAGCTCGGTGATCGCGCTGGTCGGATAGCCACCGACGAAGACGAAGGCGTCCATGCCGCCGTCGCGCATCTTTTCGGCCGCCTGGTTGGGCTTCAGGTAGTCCGCCTTCACGTCCTTCTCGGTGAGGCCGTAGCCCTCGAGGATGATCTTGGCGTCGACCAGCGTGCCCGATCCCGGCTCGTCGAGCGAGACGCGCTTGCCCTTGAGGTCGGCCACGCTCTTGATGTTGGCGCTCTTCGCCGCGACCAGGTGGATGCTCTCGGGGTAAAGGTTGGCGATCAGGCGGAGATCGGCCGCCTTGTCCTTGCCCTCGAACAGGCCGGTGCCGGTGAAGGCCCAGGAGGCGACGTCGGCCTGGACGAATCCGGACTCCATCGCGCCCGAGACGATGCCGTTCACGTTGGCGACCGAGCCGTTCGACGCCTGTGCCGTGAGCACCAGGCGCGGCGGGGCCGAGATCGCGTTCGCGATCAGGCCGCCCACCGGATAGTAGGTGCCGGCGGTGCCGCCGGTGCCGATCCGGAAGAAGGCCGGGGCCTGGGCGAAGACATCGCGGGCGAACAGCGCCGCGGCAGCAGCCGACAGCGCGAACTCACGTCGGGTCAAGCGCATCGTTTCTCTCCTCGGGAGGGGATTGTCATTCGACTGGCGGCAGTTTGTGCCGCCAGGATGCTCGATTTCAAGCGGCATGGACGAGGACTATGTCACTCGCCGTTTTCTTTTCGGAACGGGGAGAGCTCCATCAGCCGCTCGATCTCGCGCATCATGTGGGCGCGCTCGCGCTTCAACGCGTCCTCGACCGGCTTTCCCAGCCTCGGATCGAAGATATGGTGCAGGCTGTAGGTCGGCGTCGGCAGGTACCCGCGCTGAATCTTGTGGGTGCCTTGCGCGCCGGCTTCGACCCGTTTCAGGCCGTGCTCGATCGCGAAGTCGATGGCCTTGTAGTAGCAGGCCTCGAAGTGCAGGAACCGGTAGTCCCCTTCCGCACCCCAATTGCGGCCGTAGAGCGTGTCGGTTCCGAGCAGGTTGAGCGCGCCGGCGATCATGCGGCCGTCCGCCTCGCCGATCACGAGCACGACCTTGTCTGCCATGGTCGCGCCGAGGCGCAGGAAGAACGCCTCGTTCAGGTAGGCGTGCGCCCATTTGCGGTCGACGGTATCGAGGTAGTAGCGAAAGAAGGTGTGCCAATGCTCCTCGCGGATCTCCGGTCCGGTGATCGCGCGCACCTTGATGCCGCTCTCGGCGACCTCGCGGCGCTCCTTGCGCAGGGTCTTGCGCTTGCGCGACGCCAGCGCCTCTAGGAAGTCGTCGAAGCTGCCATAGCCGTCGTTGGTCCAGTGGTACTGCATGCCGATGCGGCGCAGCCAGCCGGCGTCTCCAAGCCGCATCCACTCGTCCTCGGTCGGGAACGTGATGTGGACGGACGAGGCGCGGCGCTGCTGCGCCAGCGTGAGCGACGCGCCCGCGAGTTGGATCGCAAGGTCGGGATCGACGCCGGGCTTCAGCAGGATGCGCCGGCCGGTCGCCGGCGTGAACGGCACCGCGATCTGGAGCTTCGGATAGTAACGGCCGCCGGCCTTCATGTAGGCGTCGGCCCAGCCATGGTCGAAAACGTACTCGCCCTGGCTGTGGCTCTTCAGGTAGGCCGGGACGACGCCGACGATCGCGCCGCCATCGGTCTCGGCGACGAGGTGCTGGGGCAACCAGCCAGTATCGGGGGCGACGCTGCCCGAGTCCTCCAGCGCCGAAAGGAAGGCGTGGCAGAGAAACGGATTCTCCGGGCCTGCGCACGCATCCCACTCGGCCACGTCGATCTCCCCGATGCGCTCGGCGACGCGGACTGTGATCTGCCCGTCGCCGTCCATCTCGGGTCTACAGAAGCTCGAAGGTGCCTTCGACCTCGGCGGCGACGCCGAGCGGCAGCGCATTGCTGCCGACCGCGACGCGCGCGTGACGGCCGAGATCGCCGAACACCTGCACCATGAGGTCGGAGGCGCCGTTGATCACCTTCGGCTGGTCCTTGAAGCCGGTCGTGCACTGGACATAGCCCACGAGCTTCAGAACCCGGCCGACCTTGTCGAGGTTGCCGCCGCAGGCGGCCTTGGCCTGGGCGATCAGGTTCAGCGCGCAGATCCGTGCCGCCATCGCTCCCTGCTCGACCGAAAGGTCCTGTCCGACGGTGCCGATGCAGTCCTTCCTGAGCTCGCCGTTCCAGAACGGCACCTGACCGGCGACGAACAGCAGCCGTCCGGAGATCGTGTAGGGCACATAGTTGGCCGCGGGAGCCGCCGCCTTCGGCAGCTCGATCTTCAATTCCTTGAGCCTTTCCTCGATGCGGCCGGACATACGCGATGCTCCTCTTGAAACGGGTGGACGCGCACGATATCCGCTTTGAGACGGCTGGGGAATTGAGAGGGCGTCGATGGCGGAACCCATTCTGATCGGCAAGGCCAAGGATCCGGTAAGC
>CAZZLX010000517.1:0-3399 GCA_964655235.1 uncultured Rhizobium sp. | reverse complement strand
CGCTGGAGGCGGAGAGGGCCTCCGTGTGGCGCGTGATCGCGGCCGCGGCGGGTTCGTGCATCGCCGCGAACGTCGTCTCGGTGTCGGCCTCCGGTCTCTCCGCCGGCTTGCCGTCCGCTTTCCAGAAGTCGAGCGGATTGCGGAACGCTTGGCGCATCAGCGTGCTTTGCAGCGCCAGCTGCTTGCGCGAGATCTCGGTCGCCCCTTCGAGAAGCTTCTCGGTCGCGGCGCTCATCGCCTCGAAAGCGCAACGCTGGCTATCGAGGATCGTCGCGACGTCGGGAGCGCGAAGCAGCGCCTTCGCTGCCTCCTCGCGCGCCTGAGCGGCGCCTTCGCTCTTGTAGGGGCTCGCATAGACCTTTACCGGCTTTTCGGTCGTGGGCTTGTCGATCATGGGGGCTTCTCCTTCGTGAGCCGGTGATCAGCCACGCAGCGCCGATCGGCCGGCGCGCTGCGTGGCCTGTTCGGACGCCCCCCGCGGCAATGCCGCCCGTCCGTCAGTTCGATTGTCAACGTGGAAGAATGGTCTCATGAGTCTCCGGTGCCGCGCAACGACGCGCGGCGCCGGTCACCGTCATGTCACCGGTAGAGATCCGGCTCCGCGTTCAGGATCGCCGGATCGAAGCCCGCGAGCTTCTTGTAGGTGGAAGCGATGGTCGCGAGCTCGTCGTGCGAGACGACCGAATGCAGATCGGAGAAGCCGCCGGGCGCGCGCTGCTCGACGAGCTGCATCACCTGCTCGGGTCCGTTCTTGCGGTTGGCGAGCACGATGCCGCTGGTCTTCGGCCGACGTTCGGCCTCGTAGACCGCGAGGGCTTCCGGCACCAGCCCATGGCGCATCGTCGCATCGGCCAGCGCGCGCGCATCGAGGATCGCCTGGGAGGCGCCGTTGGAGCCGATCGGGTACATCGGATGCGCCGCGTCGCCCAGCAGCGTCATCCGTCCGAAGGTCCAGCGCGGCAGAGGCTCGCGGTCTACCATCGGATATTCGTAGACGGCCGCGGCCCCTTCGATCAGCCCCGGCACGTCGAGCCAGGGGAAGCGCCAGTCGGCGAAGGCCGGAAGGAACTCGTCGAGGTTGCCCGGGCGGTTCCAGTCCTCGCGTCGCCAGGCCCGGTCGGTCGGATAGCGGCGCTCGGCGATCCAGTTGATCGTGGCGCGGCCGTCCGCGCCGGCCGGCGAGATCGGATAGCAGACGAACTTCTGCGCCTCGTGTCCGCACATGCACATGGTGCGCCCGTCGAGATAGGGGGCTGCCTCGGTCGTCGCGCGCCAGAGGATCGCGCCGTTCCAGATCGGCGGCCCCTCGTCGGGACAGTGCTGCGCGCGGAGAGACGAGTGGATTCCGTCGGCGGCGACCACCAGCCGCGCTTCGATCTCGTCCTTGCCGGTGGCGAGGATCGCCCGATCGCCGCGCGTCTCCACCGACCTCGCGGCATGGTCGAGCCGCACCGCATCGTCGCCGAGCCGCGCCCGCACCGCGTCGAGCAGCAGGCCCTGAAGGCGCCCACGATGGATCGAGAACTGCGGCCAGCGGTAGCCGGCATCGAGCCCGCGCGGCTCGCGCCAGATCACTTCGCCGCGCTTGGTGGTGTAGCGGAGCTCGGAGGTGCGGATGCCGGTCGCATCCAGCGCCGCCTGGAGGCCGAGCTCGAACAGGTGCCGGACCGAATGCGGCAGCAGGTTGATGCCGACCCCGAGCGGCCGGATCTCCCTGACCGACTCGAAGACGCGCACCGAGTGCCCGGCCTTCGCCAGGCTGAGCGCGGCAGTAAGGCCGCCGATGCCGGCCCCGGCGATTGCGACGTCCAGCATCACGCCTCCTTCGTAGGCCCAACCATACATGGAAATCGGCGATACTGAAGAGGTGGAGCGGAGCGCATCATGACCGTGGCTGACGACCGGCGCTTCGCGCCGTCGAGCCCGTTCGTCTGGGCCTTCGCCTTCAGCCAGATGGCCGGCTGGGGCGTGCTCTACTTCTCGTTTTCGCTGCTCGTCGGCCCGATGGAGGCCGAGCTGGGCTGGTCGAGGACCGATCTCAACGGCGCATTGACCGTCGGCCTTCTCGTCACCGCGCTCGCCTCCTTCCCGGTCGGCTACTGCATTGACCGCTTCGGCGGCCACCTGCTGATGACTGCGGGGGCGGTGCTCGCCGCATGCTTGCTCGTCGCGTGGTCGACCGTCGAGACGCTGCTGGCCTTCTATCTGCTCTGGGCCGGGCTCGGGCTCGCGATCGCGATGACGATGGGCGAACCGGTCTTCGCGGTGCTGACCGTGAACGTCCGCGACTATCGTCGGGCGATCACCTACGTCGCCTTCGTCACCGGTCTCTCCTCGACCGCGTTCATCCCGCTGATGAATGTGCTGATCGGCTGGTACGGCTGGCGGACGGCGTTGGTCTTCCTGGGCTTGATCTACCTGGCGATCGCAGGCGTCCTGAACGCGGTCTTCCTCAAGGGAACACGCGGAACCGACCGGGGCGCGGGCAAGGAAGCCTCCGCCGATCCCGGACCGTCGCCGCTGCGCGCCGCACTTCGCCGCCGCGCCCTCTGGGGCTTGGTCGTCTGCTTCAGCGTGCAGACCTTCGCCTTCTCGGGCCTGACCTACCACATCATCCCGATGCTGCAGGAGAAAGGCCAGCCGCTCGATGCGATCGTGGCGATGCTGGCGCTCTACGGCCCGGCGCAGGTGTCAGGCCGGCTGGTGCTGCATTTCTTCGGCGAGCGGGTGTCGATGCGGACGCTGGGAAGCGTGGCAGCGCCCGTGCTGCCGATCGTCCTCTTGCTGCTGCTTGTCGGCCCGTCCTTCGGCTTCCCCGGGCTCGTGGCTTACGCGCTGCTCTCGGGCGTCACCAACGGGCTCCTGATCATCGTCCGTATCGTCGGCATCGCGGAGATCCTGGGCGCTCGTGGCTACGGGCAAGTCTCGGGCGCCATGATGGCGATCATCATGCTGCCGAGGACCGCGGCGCCGTTGGCCATGGCTGCGATGTGGCAGATGCTCGGCGGCTACGACGCCGTGCTCTGGATCATGATCGGCGCATCGGTGGTGGGCTCGGTCGGATTCTGGATCGCCGCATCCGACCGGCCAATTGATAGCTAGAGACGGGCAGAGGGCTAGTTCAGCCCTCCCAGCGATACTTCTTAAGCGTCTTCTCGTCGAGCTCGATGCCGAGGCCGGGCTTGTCTGGCACCTTGACCATGCCGTTCTTCGGCCGGATCGGATCCTTCAGCAGATCGGTGCGGAGCGGGTTGTCCATGACGTTGTATTCGAGATAGGGGCAGTCTCTGAGCGTCGAGATGACGTGGAGGGTCGCTGCCACCAGGATGTCGGTCGACCAGCAATGGGGGATGACACGGACGCCACGGGCCTCGGCATGGGTGGCGATGCGCAGGGTTG
>CAZZLX010000516.1:0-3400 GCA_964655235.1 uncultured Rhizobium sp. | reverse complement strand
GTGGGCGAGCGCGTGCGCATGGCGACGCAGGCTATAGGAACAGCCGGACCCGACCGCGGACCGCGGTCACTGGTGTCGGAACACCTGACGCTGCTCGTCGCGATGGTGATCGGTCTCCTCCTGCTCGTGGGCTTCGGAGCGACCGCGTGGCTCTCCTATCAGGACGAAATCGAAAAGACAGAGCGCGACACCCGCAACCTGGCGCTCGTGCTCAAGGAGCACGCGTCCCGGACCACGCATGCGGTCGACATCACGCTCGAGTGGACGGCGCGAGCGCTGCTCGTTCTGGAAGCCGCAGGCGCCGGACCGAGGAACGCCGCGGAGATGGCCGCCTTCCTCACGCGCCAGAAAGATCCGACGGCGGAGATCCTGAACCTCTTCGTGGTCGGTCCGGACGGCGTCCTTCGCGGCGACGCGCTGCGGACGCCGGAACGCCTCAGCGCCTACGATCGCGCCTACGATCGCGCCTATTTCACGGTCCATAGGGATCGCGCGACGAACGGACTCTACGTCTCCGCTCCGTTCGAAAGCCGCTCGAACCGCGGCTGGGTGGTCGCGGCCTCACGGCGGATCAACGGCCCCGATGGATCGTTCCTAGGCGTCGTCGGAGCTTCGGTTTCGGTGGGCTACTTCAAGCAGTTCTATGCCAGCCTGGAAATCGGCGCGGGAAGCGTCGTGACCTTGCGTCACCGCGACGGCGCGATCGTCGCGCGTCACCCGTTCGAAGCGAACTTGATCGGCGGAAACGGCCGCAGCACCCAGGTCGTGGATGCCGTCCGCGCGGGCAGCCAGCAGGGAACCCTGACCTTCGTCCCCACCCCGGGCGTGCCGGACAGGATCATCAGCTATCACGCGGTTCCGGTACGCCGTTCATCGTCTCCGTCGCGGTCGACCGCGCCGACCTGATCGCCTCCTGGGCACGGACGACCATTCCCTACGGTATTGTCGCCGCCGCCCTGGCGATCGCGATCGGCGGCCTGCTCTGGGGCCTGAGACATGCCGGCCGACTGCGGCAAGCGAGTGAGACGGCAGCCGTGCGCGCGAACAGCCGCCTAGCTGACGCCATCGAAGCGCTGCCGGCCGGATTCCTTCTTTTCGACGCCGACCGGCGCCTGGTCACGACCAACAAGCTGCACGCCAAGCTGTTTCCCGAACTTGCTCCTTACTACGTCCGCGGCGCCAAATTCGAGGACCTGCTCCAGACCGTGATCCGGCTCGGATCGATCGAAAAGTCACAGGCCGCAGATTGGGCCGCCGAAAGGACGAGCGCCTTCGAAAAGAACGCAGTCGATACCGAATACAAGATGTCGGGCGGCCGCTGGTTCCACTCGATCGCGTGCCGGACGTCGGATGGCGGCCGTGTCTTCATGTTGCTCGACATCACCGACGCAAAGCGCAGCGAGATCGCGCTGGCGGATGCCGTGTCCAGGGAGCGCGAGGCGCGCGAGCGCCTGGAGACCATCCTCAGCCGCATGCCGATCGGCTGCATCGTCGCCGACGCCGATCTTCGCACGGTCTACATGAACCCGGCGGCCGAGAGGATCTTCGCGTGCCGCTTTGAAGACCTGAAAGGTCTTACGCCGTTCGAGACCGGGCTCATCAACACTGATCGCAAGATCGTCGAAGCCCTGCACGAAAGGCTGAGGCGCGGCGAACTCGTGCCGCCGTCGATCGCCCAGAACAACACGAAGGACGGGCGCAAGATCACCTGCGAATGGATCAACACCCCGCTGATGGGGCCGGACGGCTCGTTCCAGGGCGTGCTCGCCATGTGCCAGGATGTCACCGAGCGCCGCCAGAACGAGATCGCGCTGCAGCAGGCGCAGCGGATGGAGGCGGTCGGCCAGCTGACCGGAGGCATGGCCCACGACTTCAACAACCTGCTGACGGTGATCCTCGGCAATTCGGCCCTGCTCGTCGACAGCATCGAGAATCCTGGCGACAAGACCCTCGCGCGTATGATCGAGGAGGCCGCGCTCCGCGGCGCCGCCCTCACCCACCGCATGCTGGCGTTCGCGCGCTGGCAGTCGCTGCAGCCAAAGGGCGTCGACATCAACGCGCTCGTCACCGGCATGGAAGGGTTGCTCCGACGGACGCTCGGCGAGGACATCGACATCGTCGTGTCGCTGGGAGAGAGGCTGCCGCCCGTCCTCGTCGACGAAGGCCAGCTCGAAAGCGCGCTTCTCAATCTCGTCATCAACTCGCGCGACGCCATGCCGGACGGCGGCAAGCTCACGGTCGAAACCACCGCCGCCGTCCTCGATGCCGACTATGCTCGTCGCGAAGGCGGCGACATCAAGCCGGGCAGCTACGTGATGCTGGCGGTGACCGACACCGGCACCGGCATGCCGCCGGAGGTCCAGCGCCGCGTGTTCGAACCCTTCTTCACGACCAAGGAGGTCGGCAAGGGCTCCGGCCTTGGCCTCAGCATGGTCTTCGGCTTCGTCAAGCAGTCGGAAGGACACATCAAGATCTACAGCGAGGTCGGACACGGCACGACGATCAAGATGTACCTGCCGCCAGCGGACAAGCAGACGCGCATCGCGAGTGACCCCGCCCCGGTTCCGGCCAGCCAGGACGTGCACGAGTAGATCTTCGTCGTCGAGGACGACGAGGCGGTCCGTGCCTTCGCGACCAACGCGCTTCGACGTCTGGGCTATCGCGTCCACGAGGCGCGGCACGGTGCCGAAGCCCTCGACATGCTGGATTCGGCCGGAGACATCGATCTGCTGTTCACCGACGTCGTGCTGCCGAAAGGCATGAACGGCCGCGAGCTGGCCGAGAAGGTTCGTCGCCGCCGGCCGGGCATCCGCATTCTCTACACCTCCGGGTATACGGCGGACGCGATCATCCACCAGGGCAGGATCGATGCCGGCGTCCAGCTCCTCAGCAAGCCTTACCGCAGCGCCGACCTGGCAAAGCGCGTGCGCGAAGTCCTCGCCGCACCGCCGGGCTAGATGCCGTTCGGCTTCTCGCGGATGGCGTCCCGGATCTGCTCCAGCAGCAGTTCGGTCCGGGGCGGCGGCGCCTTCTCGGTCTCCGGCTTGGCCTCCTCCTTCGCCTTGAAGCGGCTGATCACCTTGACCAGCCAGAAGATCGCAAAGCCGACGATCACGAACTGGATCACCGAGTTGAGGAACAGGCCGACATTAATGGTGACCGCGCCGGCCTTCTGCGCCGCCTCCAGCGTCGCCTCGGTCGGCCCCTTCAACGTGATGAACACGTTGGTGAAGTCGACGCCGCCGGTAAGAAGCCCGATGATCGGCGTGAACACGTCCTTGACCAGGCTATTGACGATGCCGGTGAAAGCGGCGCCGATGATGATGCCGACGGCGAGATCGACGACGTTGCCGCGCATGATGAACGCCTTGAACTCGTTCACCCAGGCCGGCGCCTTCTT
>CAZZLX010000515.1:0-3410 GCA_964655235.1 uncultured Rhizobium sp. | reverse complement strand
GGCTCGATCAGCGCCTGGTTGCCGTCGCGCAGATCGACCGAGCACCAGATCGGCGCCTTCTGGATGACGCGGGACGGCCAGCGGCGATCGGGCAGGTCGATCGGCTGGAACGGACGGTACTTCTGGTGGGGCAGCTTGGGGAACGGAGTCATGGCACGTGCTTTCCGACGGAGGTGTGAAGACGACGAACGACGATGTCCCGGCCTCTCTTAGAGTGCCGGGGCCGTAAGTCGCAGCTTCAGGACCTGTCCGTTCGCGGGCATGACGGGCCGAACCCTAGAGGCCGTTCCCGGAGCCGTCAACACCGGATACCTTGGCCCGGAACTGACGACTTTCGAGGGAGACGGGCGTGCCACGGTATCTGGTGACGGGCGGAGCTGGTTTCATCGGGTCCCATCTGGTGGACGCCCTGCTGGCGCGCGGCGACGAAGTGGTGGTCCTCGACGATCTCTCGACCGGCAAGAAGACCAACCTGCCGGCCAAGGCCCGGCTGGTGGAGGCCGACGTTGCCGAGACGGACGCGGTCACCAAGGCGATGGAAGGATGCGACGGCTGCTTCCACCTGGCCGCGATCGCCTCCGTGCAGCGCTCGAACGAGGACTGGCTCGGGACCCACCGCGCCAACCTGACCGGCAGCATCGCGGTCTTCGACGCCGCCCGCCGGGCCAAGGGCGGCCAGCCGATCCCGGTGGTCTATGCCTCCTCGGCAGCCACATATGGCGACGCGCCCGACTCGCCACTGACCGAGTCCTCGCCGACGCGGCCGCTCACCGCCTACGGCGCCGACAAGCTCGGCAGCGAGCTGCACGCCCGGGTCGCCGGAAACGTGCACAAGACGCCGACCACCGGCATGCGCTTCTTCAACGTCTACGGCCCGCGCCAAGACCCCAAGTCGCCCTATTCCGGCGTGATCTCGATCTTCGCCGACCGGCTTCGCGACAACCGCGAGATCGGCATCCAGGGCGACGGCCTGCAGACGCGCGATTTCGTCTTCGTCGCCGATGTCGTCCGCCACCTGCTCGCGGCGATGGCGACCTCGACCATCGAGCCGCGCGTCTTCAACGTCTGCACGGGCAAGGCGACCTCTATCATCGAACTCGCGAAAGTCCTGATGACGGCGGCCGGCCGCACCGTGCCGATCATCCATGGCCCCGCGCGGGTGGGCGACGCGCGCGTCTCGCTGGGCGATCCGTCGCGCGCGATCAAGGCGCTCGGCATCAAGGCCGAGACCGCGCTCGTCGACGGGCTCAAGGCGATGCTCGCCGGATGATCCTGCTGTTCACCGACTTCGGGCTGGAGGGGCCCTATGTCGGGCAGATGAAGGCGGTTCTGCATCGCGACGCCCCGGGCGTGCCGGTGATAGACCTCTTCGCCGACGCGCCCGTCTTCGATGCCAGGCGCTCCGCCTATCTGCTGTCGGCCTACGCCATGGAATTCCCGCCGCCTTCAGTTTTCCTCGCCGTGGTCGACCCTGGCGTCGGCGGCGAGCGCCGGCCGATCGTGGTGGAGGCCGACGGGCGTCTCTTTGTCGGACCGGACAACGGCCTTTTCGAGCTTGTCTGGCGGCGCGCGGCGCAGCGTCGGGCCTTCGTCGTCGACTGGCGGCCGGCGCGCCTGTCGGCCTCCTTTCACGGCCGCGATCTCTTCGCGCCCGTCGCCGCGCGCCTCGCTCGAGAGGACCATGAGGGCCTCTCGCCGATCGAGCGGCCGACGCAAACGGACTGGCCGGACGACCTCGCCGAGATCGTCTATGTCGATCGCTACGGCAATGCGATGACGGGGCTGCGCGCCGCCTCCGTGGCGGAGGATGCGACGATCGAGATCGCCGATCGCCGCCTGCGGCGCCTGCGCACCTTCTCGGATGCGCTGCAGGGCGACGGATTCTGGTACGAGAACTCGAACGGCCTGGTGGAGATCGCGGTAAACCGCGGTCGCGCCGACTGGGATCTGGGCCTCACCATCGGATCGCCCGTCGTCGTCCATGGCCGGTAACCCGTTTCTTTCCGGGGCGTGATCAGCTTGCACGCGAAGCGCGCGGGCCGGTAAGGTCCACAGCCTCTTTCGTCCCCTCCAAAGGAAACGCCGATGAAGCTGTTGCGCTATGGCCCCGCGGGCCAGGAGAAGCCCGGTCTGTTGGACCGCTCGGGCAAGATCCGCGATCTCTCGGGTCAGATCGCCGACCTCAAGGGCAGCGCCCTCGGGCCGCGCGCCCTCGACCGGCTGCGCAACCTGGATCCGGAGTCGCTGCCTCTCGTCGACGGCAAGCCGCGCCTCGGCCCCTGCGTCGGCCGCATCGGCAAGTTCCTCTGCATCGGACTCAACTATTCGGACCATGCCGCCGAGACCGGCGCGCCGATCCCGAAGGAGCCGATCATCTTCATCAAGGCGGATACCGCGATCTCCGGGCCCAACGACCCGGTGGTGATCCCCAAGGATTCGAAGAAGACCGATTGGGAAGTCGAGCTCGCCATCGTCATCGGCTCGACCGCGCAGCACGTCTCCGAGGAGAACGCGCTCGACTACGTCGCCGGCTATGCGGTCTGCAACGACGTCTCCGAGCGCGAATTCCAGATCGAGCGTTCGGGCACCTGGGACAAGGGCAAGGGCTGCGACACCTTCGGCCCGCTCGGCCCCTGGCTCGTCACCGCCGACGAGATCAAGGACGTGCAGAACCTCGACATGTGGCTCGAGGTCAACGGCAAGCGCGTGCAGAACGGCAGCACCAAGACGATGATCTTCGGCGTGAAGAAGATCGTCAGCTACTGCAGCCAGTTCATGACGCTTCGCGCCGGCGACGTGATCTCGACCGGGACCCCGCCGGGCGTCGGCATGGGCCAGAAGCCGAACCCCTGGTACCTCAAGGCCGGCGACGTCATGCGCCTCGGGATCGCCGGGCTCGGAGAGCAGCAGCAGACCTGCGTCCCCTGGCGGCCGGGCGCCTGATCGGCGCCCCTCACGGAGCACGCGAAGACCAAGCCGTCTCGTCTTGAATTTGCAGGAATTTTCTGTAAATATTCACAGGATGAGACGGTTTCGCGCGGGGGACGTGCCGGTATGCCGACCAATTTCGAGGTCCACACCCTGAAAAGCGGTGTTTGGCAGATCGATTCCACGTACCAGACCCGCGAACCGGCCATCGAAACCGCGAAGCAGCTCTACGGCGAGAAGCGGTTCGAGGCGATCAAGGTCATCAAGGACGATTTCGACCCCAAGACCAACAAGGGGAAGGAAATCGTCATTTACGACACCAGCAAGCCGCAGGCCGAGCGGAAAGTCCCTCCCCCCAAGGAGGAGCCGAAGTCTGCCGCGCCCGCAGCCAAAGCCGACGTGGACTTCAAGGGCGCCGGCCCCAAGAAGGGCGCCAAGGCCGAGACGCAGCTGGCCAAGTACGTCGTCCTGCTCGGTGTCGT
>CAZZLX010000514.1:0-3421 GCA_964655235.1 uncultured Rhizobium sp. | reverse complement strand
GAGGTGATGCCGGTCAGCGGGCTCTGGCTCACGCCCTTCCAGGCGAACTCGCAGACCGTGGTTTTGCCGATGACGATGGCGCCGGCGTTCTTGAGCCGGGAAACGAAGGGCGCATCGGTGTCGGGCACGAAGCCTTTCTGCGTCACCGAGCCGCGCTCGTTGGTCACGCCCTTGACGTAGTGCAGGTCCTTGATGGTGACCGGGATCCCATGGAGCGGGCCGATCGCCTGGTCCTTCATCAACGCGGCCTCGGCGGCCTTGGCGCCGGCCATAGCCGCTTCTGGAATGAAGCGCGCCATCGCGTTGAGCTTCGGCTCGCATGCCTCGACACGCGCAAGCACGGCACGCATCAGCTCCACCGGCGAAAGCTCCTTGCGCCGGATCATCGGCACCAGCTCGGCGGCCGGCGTGAAGCAGAGATCTTCGTCGTTCAATGGACTTCCCCCATGGCCACGATGAGGACATTGCGGCGCGCCGCCGGCCGCCGGGCAAGCGAATTGGCCAAGCCGCGGGACGTTCAGTTGAGCGCCAGGATCGACCCGTTGAGCACGGTCGCGAACGCCACCCAGGCGGCATAGGGCGCGAACAGCCACGCCACGACCGGATCCGGCCGCCTCGACGCCACCATGAAGGCGACGATCGTGCCGAGCAGGGCCAGCACGACGACGAGCGCCGCGGCTACCGCGTGCGCCGCGAAGAAGGCGACGGGCCAGGCGAAGTTCAGCGCCAGTTGCGTCCACCAGGCCTTCATCGCGACTCCCCGACGGTCGCGTCGGTAGGTCCGCGACCCGGCGATCGCGATCAGGACGTAGAGACAGGTCCAGACCGGCCCGAAGATCCAGTTCGGGGGATTGAACGCGGGCTTTGCCAGGCCCGCATACCAGGTGCCCGGCACGGTCAACGCGCCGATCCCGAGCCCCCCGCCGACGACGAGGATCAGGAACGACACGAGGACGCGGACTCCCTTGCCGCTTGCCGGACCGATCATGCGCGCCTCCCGAAGCCAGCGCCCATCATACACATTGCTCTTCCCGCAAGATCGGCGGCGGCTACGTCCGCTTCTCCCGCCTCACGGTGAACTGCGCGCTGGCGAAGATCACCAGCGCACCAATGCAGGTGAAGAGGTCCGGCACTTGATCGAAAGCCGCGTAGGCGGCAAGAGCGGTCGCCGGCAGCTGCAGGAAGGCGAACGGCATCACCAAGGATGACTCGGCGACGGCGTAGGCGCGCACCATGGCCACCTGCCCGACCGCCGCGGCGAGCCCGACCGCGAGCAGGTATCCCGCCTCCTCCGGTCCAGGCAGGCGCCAGGACCATAGGGCGGCAATTCCGAGGATAGGGAGCGAACCGCCGAGCGCGATCAGAACGAGCGTGTCCGGGTGATGGTCCCGGCCGAGGTTGCGCACCGTCAGGCTGAAGAAGGCGGTGACCGTGGCCGAGGCCAGGACCAGCAGCGTCTCCGGCGGCATCTGCTGGAAGCCGGGCCGCACGATCAGCAGCATGCCGGCGAAGCCGGCCAACGTCGCGGTCCATCGTCCCGCGTCGACCCGCTCGATGCCGAGCAGGGCCGCCATTGCCACGACGATGAGCGGCGTCAGGAAGCTGATCGCGACCGCGTCGGCGAGCTGCATGGCCGCGAACGCGACCACGACGCAGAAGTTCGAGATCGCCTGCCACAATGCCAGCGTGGCCGCCGTCCAGGGTCTCGGGACGCGAAACACCGCTCCGCCTCGGCGTATGAGCAGCGGCGCCAGGAACGCCAACGCGATGAAGTTCCGGAAGAACGTGACCTCGCCAGCCGGCAATGTGGCCGCGGCAAACCGAACGGCCACCGCCATCAGCGAGAAGGCGATGGCGCAGATGCTCATCCAGAAGGCGGCGGCCGCGACAGGCGGCAGGTGAGCCAAGATCGAGAAGAGGCGCCGGCAGAGGGGGCCGAGGATCGACACGGACCAAGATTGGCTCGGATTGCGGCGCTTATGACTACTGGATTCGAGAACAGGCGAGATACCTGACGCCACGCTGTCAGGATCGGGCGCTATGCTCGGGGCCGTGGCCAGCCCTTATGCCGACCTGCTCCGAAACAAGCCGTTCCGCCGCTTCTGGCTAGGGCTCATGGCCTCGGCGACCGGCGACGAGCTGACGCGGGTCGCCTTCGTCTGGTTCGTCTACGAGCGGACCGGATCGGCCGAGGCGCTGGGCCTGCTGATGCTCTGCTTCACCGGGCCGATCGTGGCCGGCGGCTTCCTCGCCGGCTGGCTGCTGGATCGCTTCGACCGGCGCCTCGTCATGACCTTCGACAACCTCGCCCGCGGCCTCGCCATCGCGCTGGTGCCGGCTCTGCATTTCCTCGGATGGCTCGAGGTCTGGCACGTCTACGTCGCGGCGGCCGTCCACGGCCTGCTCATGATGATCTCGCTCGCCGGTACGCCGTCGATGATCCTGGCGCTGGCGCCGACCGAGCGCCTGGCGACCGCGAACGCGCTCGAGAGTCTCGGCTACTCGACCGCCGGCGTCGCGGGTCCCGTGATCGCCGGGTTCCTCATCGCCTCGATCGGCGCGCCGGCCACCGTGCTGCTCGACGTGATCTCCTACCTCCTCTACGCGCTGGTCCTCTTCCGCCTGAAGCTGTCGCTGCCGGCGCCGGTAAGGCGTGCCTCGGTCGCCTTCGGCGACGCGGTCCGCCTTCTCTTCGGCAGCCCGATCCTGATCGCCACCACCTTCATGTTCCTGGTCTTCAACATCGGCACCGGCAGCATCCCGGTCTGGCTGCCGATCCTGGTCGAGACGACGCTGAAGGGCGGACCCGAGCTCTATGGACTCCTGGTCGGCGTAATCTTCGCGGGCCAGGTGATCTCGACCCTGGTGGTGGGTCAGGTCGGCAACCGCGTGCGCTTGGGGCTCGGCATCGGCCTCGCCGAGGTCGCGGCGGGCGTCCTGATGATCCTCGTGATCTTCGCCGGCGACGCGGCGACGGTCGGCGCCGTGCTCTTCGTCTGGGGCATCGCCAACGCACCGCTGACGCCCTGGGCGCAGACCTTGCGCATGGCGATCATCCCCGAGGCGATGCGCGGCCGCGCCTTCGCGCTGTTGAGGATGCTGATGCAGTCCGGCCGCCCGATCGGCGGCGCGCTCTCGGGTTTCCTGCTGCCTGTGATCGGCATCGCCGCAACGATCATGCTCGTCGGCGGCGCGACCGCGATCGCGGGGATCGCAGGCCTTCTGACGAAGCCGCTTAGGGACGCCGGGCGGCCGACCTAGCTACTTGTACGGATCCGCCGCGTCCCTGAGGCCGTCGCCCAGGAAGTTGAAGGCGAGCACCGTGACGATCACCGGCAGCACCGGGATCATCAGCCAGGGATAGAGCGCCACCACGTTGATGTTCTGCGCCTCGTTGAGCAGCACGCCCCAGCTGGTGATC
>CAZZLX010000513.1:0-3424 GCA_964655235.1 uncultured Rhizobium sp. | reverse complement strand
GACCCGAACCCTGACGACCCTTCTCTGTGCTGCCGCCCTTGCCGTGTCCGTGACGGCCTTCGGCAGCTCTGCCGCCCTCGCGCAAAGCGCCGCCCAGCCGGTGAAGCCGACCATGCCGTACAAGTCATCGGGACAGTCGGCGCAGAAGAAGGCGCCGGGCAAGGCCTGCAGCGACCTGCAGCCGAACAGCCAGGCCCACAAGGACTGCATCGCCAAGCAGGCGAAGTCGGATCAGCCCGCCAAGGCGAAGGCGCAGAAGAAGAAGAGTTCCTGAGGGAGGCGCTTCGGGGTCACTCGACCCAGTCGAGGCCCATCGCCTTGAAGCGCTCGGGGTCGTCGGGCCAGGTGTCGCGCACCTTGACGAACAGGAACAGGTGCACCTTCCGGCCCAACTGCTCTTCCAGCACCTTGCGGGCGGCGAGGTTGATCGCCTTGACCGTGGCCCCGCCTTTGCCGAGCACGATCGCCTTCTGGCTGTCGCGGCGGACGTAGATCACCTGCTGGATCTTGACCGAGCCGTCCTTGAAGTCCTTCCACGACTCCGTCTCGACCATCAGGTCGTAGGGGAGCTCGTCGTGCAGCTTGAGGAACAGCTGCTCGCGCGTGACCTCGGCCGCGAGCAGGCGCTCGGACAGGTCCGACAGATCGTCTTCGGCGAAGAGCCACGGGCCTTCCGGCATCAGCCCGGCGAGATGCGCCTTGAGGTCGGCGACACCGTCGCCGGTCTCGGCCGAGATCATGAAGCTCTTGGCGAAGTCGAATTCCTGGTGGAGCTGCGCCGCCCCTGGCAGGAGCTCCGGGCGCTTGATCAGGTCGACCTTGTTGAGAGCCAGGATCGCCGGACGCTTCGCTTCCTTGAGGCCCGCGAGGATGCTGCGCGTGTCGTCGCCGATGCCCTTCTTGGTGCCGTCGACGACGACCACTACCTGGTCGGCGTCCGCAGCACCTGCCCAGGCCGAGGCGACCATCGCACGCTCGAGCCGGCGCTTGGTCTTGGTGAAGATGCCTGGCGTGTCGACGAATACGATCTGCGTGTCGCCCTCGATCGCGATGCCGGTGATGCGCGTGCGCGTCGTCTGCACCTTCGGCGTCACGATCGACACCTTGGCGCCGACCATCTTGTTCAGCAGCGTCGACTTGCCGGCGTTGGGTGCGCCGACCAGCGCCACGAGGCCGCAGCGGGTCTTGGTCTCAGGCATCGGCGGCGACCTCCGCGAGAAGTGCTGCGGCGGCTGCCTGTTCCGCCTCCCGTTTCGAACGGCCGCTGCCGGCGGCGGGACCGAGTTTGCCGACCCTGGCCTCGATCGTCCGCTGCGGCGCGTGCGCGGGCCCACTCGCCGCGGTCTCGGTGTAGACGGGAAGGCCCAGGCCGCGCGCCTGCGCCCATTCCTGGAGCCGTGTCTTGGCGTCGCGCGGCGGCGCGGTGTCCGCGGCGATCAGGTCCTTCCAGTGCGCGGTGACGAAGCCGCGGGCGACGTCGAGCCCACCGTCGAGATAGAGGGCGGCGATCACCGCTTCCATCGCGTCCGCCAGCACGGCCTCGTTGGTGCGCGCCGCCTCCTCTCCCTTCGACAGCCGGATCGAGGCTCCGAGGTCGATCGACCGCGCCACCTGCACCAGCGCCGACCGGCTCACCAGCCGCGCATGGCGCTTGGCGATGTCGCCCTCGCGCTCCTTTGGAAAGGTGTTCAGCAGCGTGTCGGCGACGATCAGGCCGAGCACGCGATCGCCGAGGAATTCGAGGCGCTCGTAGCCTCGACCGCGCTTCTTGACCGCGCTCGCATGCGTCAGCGCCTCGTCGAGCAGGTCGGGCCGCGCGAAGGTATGGCCGAGGACCTCGGCGAGAGACGTCAGACGATGCCCCGGAACATCCGGCCGATGCGGATCGCAAAGGGCCACTTCCAGACCTCCCACAACCTGGCTTCGCCATTGGTCGAGAAGAAGGTGAACTCGGCGCGGCCGACGAGGTTCGCGGCGGGAACGAAGCCGACACCGGAGAGCACGCGGCTGTCGAGCGAGTTGTCGCGGTTGTCGCCCATCGCGAAGTAGTGGCCGGCGGGCACGACGAACACCGGGGTGTTGTCGAGCTGGCCGTCGTCCGACACCTCGATGATCCGGTGCTGGCGGCCGTTCGGCAGCGTCTCGACGTACTGCGCATAACGCTGCGTGGCGCGGCCGGAGCCTTCGAGGAAGTCCTCGACCCGCTCGCGCTTCACCGGCAGGCCGTTGATGTGGAGGATGCCGCCCGTGACCTGGATGCGGTCGCCGGGAAGGCCTACGATCCGCTTGATGTAGTCGGTCGAGTTGTCCCGCGGCAGCTTGAAGACCGCGACGTCGCCGCGCTCGGGCTCGCGGAACAGGATTCGTCCCGGGATCAGCGGCGGGCCGAACGGCAGCGAGTAGCGGCTGTAGCCGTAGGAGAACTTGCTGACGAACAGGTAGTCGCCGACGAGCAGCGTCGGGATCATCGAGCCTGAGGGGATGTTGAACGGCTCGACCGCCGCGGTCCGGATCACGAGCGCAATGCCGACGGCGTAAAGCACCGTCTTGATCGTGTCCCAGACAGTGCTGCTCTTTTTCGACGATGTAGTCAGGCTCATGCTCGCCGCTCGGGGGGAGGGTCGACCTCGAGGTATGCCAGACCCTCCCCCTCCCGGCAAGCTAGGCCTGGAGCCGCTGCAGTCTCGGTACCGGGGAAATCACAAGCGGAACAAGGCAAAGGGCGAGTCCGAGACCGGCGATCGCGACGCCGGCATGGAGGCCCCAGGCCTCGCCGGCAAGCCCGCCCAGCAGGGCGCCCAGCGGCCGGAAGCCCCAGGTGAGCCAGCGGAGGCTGGCGTTGACCCGGCCCAGCAGCCGGCCCGGCGTGACGCTCTGCCGCAGGCTCGTCTGGGTCACGCCGAACACCATCGGACCGAAGCCGAATAGGAACCGCCCGGCGGCCAGCAGCACGATCGCGGTCGCCGGCGTCGCGGCCAGGATCAGCGGGACGCCGAGGGCGCAGATCGTAGGCCCCAACACGATGGCCCGGCCGAGCCCGATCCGCCGCTCGATCGCCGGCGCCGCGAGCGCCCCCAGCACCATGCCGACGCCGTCGGCGGCGAAGACGAGGCCGATCTCGGCGGCCGAGAGGCCCAGGTTGCGGGCGGCGTGCAGCACGAGCACGGTGCCCATCGCGAACCAAGAGACGTTCCAGGTGAGTGCGCAAAGAGCGAGGGCGCGCAGCCTGGGCTCGCCAAGCAGGAATCCGAGGCCTTCCCTGATCTCCGCCGAGAAGGCACGGCGCTGGGAAGCCGGCGCCGGCGTCTCGCGCGCCGCGATGCGCCAGGTGAAGCCGGCTGCGGCGAGTGCTGCGAGCGCGCTCGCGAACACCGCCAGCCCCGGGCCGATCAGGGCCGCCAGCGCGCCGGCGAGGCCCGGGCCG
>CAZZLX010000512.1:0-3435 GCA_964655235.1 uncultured Rhizobium sp. | reverse complement strand
CCAGTGCCAGCAGGATGCGGCCGACGTTGTGGTCGATCAGCGAGATCATGCCGTAGTAGTTCGCGGTCATATGCCTGAGCTGCTCGTCGGTCTGCGGCGGCACGCGCGACTGCTTCTGACGGAAAGCGAGCAGGCTCGGATCGGCGAGCGCCGGTACGCCTTCGAGACTGGCGCGGTGCCACCACGGCCGGCGATCGAGATCGAGCGTGCGGTGGTCCGGGATGTCGACGTCTTCCGGCCGGTGCAGGTAGCACCAAGGCTCCGGCGCATCGAAGGGATGATGCGGATCCGGGAACGAGGCCCAGGCGATGAAGCGGTCGTCCTTGTTCTTCTTCAGGAACTCGATCGTGCGGTCGCCGACCCAGGTCGAGTTGTGGTAGGCGACCGGAAGCCCTGAGTTGAAGGTCTGCGCCGCACCGACATAGGGCGGCAGCTTCCTCGCGTAGAGCTCGTTCAGCCGCTCGCCGCGTCCGCCCTGGTGATACCAGCGCTCATAGTGCAGCCCGGCCGGCGGCTCCTGCGGCAGGAAGGCGTTGTGGCCGGTCAGCACGATCTCGACGTGATCGAAGCCCATATAGGGGCCGAACCAGTCGGGGCCGTAGTTGACCGTGCTGGCCCGGCACTCCGGACGCCCCGTCGGCTTGAACGTATGCACGGTCGAGAAATGCGCCTTGCCGATGAAGCCGGTCTTCCATCCGGCCTGGGCGAAGGTCCCGGCGAACCCGCCCTCGCCGGTCTTCTCGTCGAGCTCGAAGCCGTTGTCCCAGGCTCCGTGCGTGCGCGGCAGGAGGCCCGTCAGGATCGAGGCACGCGACGGCTGGCAGACGACGTTCGGGGTGATGCAGGCGGCAAAGCGAGTCCCTTCCTCGGCCATGCGGTCGAGATGAGGCGTCTTCACCTTGCGGCCTTCGAAGCCGTAGCAGTCGCCGCGCTGCTGGTCGGACGTGATGAGCAGGATGTTGGTCGGAGCCATGCCTTATTGGAGGCCGGGCGGCCTCCAAGGCAAGGCGCAACGACGCGACACGGACCGCTAGAAGCGCGACGGCTCGGGTGTCTTGAGCGTCGGGCTTTCCGGCATGGTCGCGTGGTTCGGCCCGGCGCTGGCTTGGATGACGTCCGGGCCCGGTCCGGCCTTCGGCGCGTTCGGCACGCTCGGCACCACACTGGCTCCGGCGCTTTGCGGCGGCGTGACCACGGGCTGACCGTCCGCCTGGCCGGACACGGCGGGCGAGTCGGCCGCCGAGCCGGTGACGGGACCCGGCTGCGGACCGGGAGGCGGCGGCGCCTTCAGTCCTTCGGCCGGCTGCGGAGCGATGCTGGCGGGCGACGGCGGCGGGTTCTGCGCCTGGGCGGTCGCGGCCGCGAAGGCGGCGAAGCCGGCCAGCAGAAGCGATGCGGCTCTGGTCATCGGAACTGACCTCCGGCGGTGGGCGGATAACCACCATAAGTATCCATTCGCCGGATCGTTCCTCCGGATGACAGCAGCCGCGCGCCGCTATAGGCCTATGCGGTCCGGAGGAAACGATGAAAACTAAGAACCTTACCCTGCTGGCCGCCTTGGCGCTTCTGCTCGGCGCCTGTGCCGCACCGCCGAGCCCGGCGCCCAACTCGCCGCTCCGCATCTCGGAAATTCTTTCTGGCACCGACCGCACGCCGGCCGACCGCACCAACGATCTCCGCCGGAAGCCCGAGCAGATGCTGGCCTTCATCGGCATCCGCCCGGGGATCACCGCGCTCGACGTCAGCGCCGCCGGCGGCTACACGACCGAGCTGCTGGCCAGGTCGATCGGCCCGACGGGCAAGGTCTATGGCCAGGCGCCGGTGCGCGATCCCAACCGGCCGCCGCCCGCGCCCGCCGCCTCCGAGGGCAACAGCAACCCGAACCTGCCGCCTGCCATGCCGGCAGCGGCACCGCCGGGTCCGCCGCGTCCGTCTGCCGTGCAACTCGCCGACCGCGAGCAGCGGATGAAGGCCGCCGGCGTGCCTGCCGCACCCATCGTCGCCGTGCCGCGTCCGTTCAATGATCCGGTGCCGCCCGAGTTCGCGTCGAACCACTTCGATCTCGTGACGCTGATGTTCAACTATCACGACTTCGGATTCCTCGGCGTCGACCGCGAGGCGATGAACCGCGCGATCTTCAAGGCGATGAAGCCGGGCGGCATCTACGTCATCGCCGACCATGCCGGCCGCCCGGGCACCGGCATCTCGGAGTCCGGCACGCTCCATCGCATCGAGGAGGCGTTCCTGCGGAAAGAGGTCGAGTCCGCCGGCTTCAAGCTGCTCGAGGAAGGCTTCTTCCTGCGCAACCCCAACGATCCTCGCGACAAGAACACGCCCGACCCGCCGCAGCCGAAGGACGAGTTCGTGCTGAAGTTCATCAAGCCCTGATCGCCAAACCGGCAAGGAGAGACGGATGTTCGATCTGGTGATCAAGGGCGGCCGCATCGTCGACGGCACCGGCGCGCCATGGTTCCGGGGCGATGTCGGGATCGAAGGCGACCGCATCGTCGCGATCGGGCGCCTCGACGGCGAGGCGGCGAAGCGCAGCGTCGACGCCCGCGACAAGCTGGTCACGCCCGGGCTGATCGACGCGCACACGCATTCGGACCTGACGCTGGCGATCGAGCCGCGCGCTTCCTCGGCGGTGGCGCAAGGCGTCACCACGCAGATCGCCGGCAACTGCGGCGTCTCGGCCGCGCCGACCATCGGCGGCAAGCCGTATTACGGCCCGCTCGATCCGACGCTGACCGATGGCCTCACCTGCGACTGGAGCGGGTTCGACGGCTACTTCAAGCGGCTCGAGAGCCAAGGCGTGGCGACAAACATCGCGAGCTTCGTCGGCCACGGCAACGTGCGCGCCGCGGCGATGGGCTACGACGATCGTCCGCCGACCGACGCCGAGATGACGCGGATGGAGCAACTCACCGACGAGGCGATGCGCGACGGCGCGCTCGGCATGACCACCGGCCTCGCCTACATCCCGGGCTCCTACGCGAAGAACGAGGAGATCGTGCGGCTGGCCCGCGTCGTGGCAAAGCACGGCGGCCTCTACGCATCGCATATCCGCAACCAGACCGAGAGCATCACCGCCTCGGTCCGCGAATGCCTGGAGGTCGGCCGTCAGGCCGGCATCCCGGCGCATGTCTCGCACATGCAGCCGGGCGCGCCGCGTCTCGGCTGCGCGCACGAACTGCTGTCGCTGATCGACGACGAGCGCCGCTCGGGTCTGGATGCGAGCTGCGATGCGATCCCCTACACGGTCGGATCGACGACGCTGAAGTCGCTGCTGCCGCCCTGGGCCTGCGACGGCGGCGACGCGGCGATGATCCAGCGCCTCAAGGATCCGGCGACGCGGAAGAGGATCATCGACGACACCAACACGCATGGCGCCGAGAGCGGCGGCAGCCGTAAGCGCACGCTCTGCAAGAACGGCGA
>CAZZLX010000511.1:0-3445 GCA_964655235.1 uncultured Rhizobium sp. | reverse complement strand
GGCGACCGCCGAGATGTAGGACTTATGGCGGAAGGGCTCGCGCTTGTAGACGTTCGAAATATGCACCTCGATCACCGGCAGCTCGCTCAGGGCGAGCGCGTCCTGCAGCGCGACCGAGGTGTGCGTGTAGGCGCCGGCATTGATGACGATGCCCGCCATCTTGCCCCGCGCCTCCTGGATCCAGGTGACCAGCTCCCCCTCGTGGTTGGACTGACGGAAGTCGATCCCCACGCCCAGGCTCTTCCCGGTCTTCTTGCAGAGGGCCTCGACGTCGGCCAGCGTGTCCTTGCCGTAGATGGTCGGCTCGCGGACCCCCAGCATGTTGAGGTTGGGGCCGTTGAGAACCAAGATCTTGGGGGTAGCGGGCACGGACCGGACCATCCCTGGCGGTTAACGGAGCGAAGGCCGGGTTATAGCACGCAAGCCCGGGCGCGCAACGCGAAGCGGCTTTGCAGGCGACCACCCGTGATAGAGTTTCCGCCCCTTCCGGAGCCTTCATGCCCGCCCAGACCTCGTCATCGACCAGCCGAGCCGCCTGCGAAGCCTTCGACCGCGCCGATCCGATCCGCGCCTTCCGCGACCGCTTCCGCCTGCCCGAAGGCGTCATCTACCTCGACGGCAACTCGCTGGGCGCCCTGCCCAAGGCGACCGCCGACCGCGTGAAGAAGGTGCTCGACGTCGAATGGGGCGAGCATCTCGTCGACGGCTGGCTCAAGGACAACTGGATGGGCCTGTCCGAGGCGCTCGGTGACAAGATCGCCAAGCTGATCGGCGCCGACGCCGGCGAGGTGATCGTCGTCGACACGACCTCGATCAACGTCCACAAGGTTATCGCCGCGGCGATGCTGATGCGCCCCGACCGGCGGACGCTGCTGACCGACAAGGGCAACTTCCCGACCGACGTCTACATGGCACAGGGTCTGGTCGAGTTCCTCGGGCGCCAGCACCGGATCAAGATGGTGGAGGAGGACGAGGTCGCGGACGCGATCGACGAGGACACCGCCGCCGTCTTCTGCACGCAGATCAACTACCGGACCGGCCGGCTCCACGACATGGAGAAGATCACCAGGGCGGCGCATGCCAAGGGCGCGCTGGCGATCTGGGACCTGGCGCATACCGCCGGCTGCGTGCCGATCGAAATCAACAAGATCCAGGCCGATTTCGCGGTCGGCTGCGGCTACAAGTATCTCAACGGCGGCCCGGGTGCGCCGGCCTTCGTCTTCGCGCCGAAGCGCCACCACGACACGGTGCGCCAGCCGCTGACCGGATGGCTCGGCCACGCCAATCCCTTCGAGTTCGGTCTCGATTACAAGCCCGCCCAGGGCATCCGGCAGTACCGCGCCTCCTCGCCGCCGATCCTCGGCATCGTCGCGATGGAAGCCGGCGTCGACGACATGATCGAGTTCGGCATCGGCAACGTCCGCGCCAAGTCGCTGGCGCTGACCGGCCTGTTCATGAAGCTGGTCGACGAGCGCCTGACCAAGCACGGCTTCGGCATCGCGACGCCGCGCGAAGCCGACCGCCGCGGCAGCCAGGTGGCGCTCACCCACAAGGACGGGTGGTCGATCATGCAGGCGCTAAAGGCCCGCAAGGTGATCGGCGATTTCCGCGAGCCCAACATCGTCCGCTTCGGCTTCGCCGCCCCCTATGTGCGCTTCGCCGACGTCTGGGACGCGGTCGACCACCTCGTCCAGGTCATGGAGAAGGGCGAGTGGAAGAAGCCTGAATACCAGAACAAGAAGTGGGTGACCTGAGCGGTCTAACCGTGCCAGCGCGGGATCTCGACATCGCGGTGCACCGAGACTGAGATCAGGAGACCCGCGCCCGCGAGCAAGGTGAGCATCGCGGTGCCGCCATAGGAGACCAGCGGCAGCGGAATGCCGACGACGGGCACCAGGCCCATCACCATCGCCATGTTGATGAAGACGTAGAGGAACATCTGCGTCGTCACGCCGATCGCGACCAGGCGGCCAAACTGGCTGCGGGCGCGGAGCGCGATCGCGAAGCCGTATGTCAGCACCAGCACGTAGAGGCCGAGCAGGACGAGGCATCCCACCATGCCGAACTCCTCGGCCAGCACCGTGAAGATGAAGTCGGTCTGCATCTCGGGCAGGAAGCGCAGCTGCCCCTGCGTGCCGTTGAGGAAGCCCTTGCCGAAGATGCCGCCCGATCCGAGCGCGATCTTCGACTGGAGGATGTTGTAGCCGGCGCCGAGCGGATCCTGGGCGGGATCGAGGAACGTGTAGACGCGCCGCTTCTGGTAGTCCTTGAGGAAGGTCCAGGCGATCGGCACCGCCGCGGCCGCGGCACCGCCAACCAGCAGGAACTTCCATATGCGCACGCCCGCCGCCAGCATCAGCGCGGACGAGCCGATCGCCAGCAGCATCGCGGTGCCGAGGTTCGGCTGGCGCAGCACCAGCACCACCGGAAGCCCGATCAGCAGCAGCGGCGGGATCAGCATGAGCGGCTTCCCTACCTGCTCGAGCGTGAGCCCGTGGAAATAGCGCGCGAGCGCCAGCACCAGCGCCAGCTTCATGAGCTCCGACGGCTGCAGCTGCAGCACGCCGAAGTCGATCCAGCGCTGGGCGCCGCCGCCGACGCGGCCCATCACGTCGACGACGATGAGGAGCGAGAGCGCGAGACCGAAGATCACGTAGGCGTAGCGGAGCCATAGCCGGACGTCGACCAGCGCCACCGCGACCATGACGACGAGGCCGACGCCGAGCCTGGCCACCTGGCGCGACGCCCAGGGATTCCACTGCCCGCCGGCCGCGGAATAGAGGATCGCCACACCGATCGCCGCGATGGCGAGGACGAGCGCGATCAGGCCCCAGTTCATCAGCAGGAGCTTGCGGAAAAGGCTCAAGTCCGGTGCGGGCCGGCCGATCTCCTGGACCATGGGGGTGGTTTAGCCGATTCGTGGCCTGTGTTACAGATCGGGCACGCGTTCGCGCGTCTCCCGATACCGCCTCCCCGCCTGGAAACCGTCATGCGCATCGAAATCCTCTGCACCGGCGACGAGGTGCTGACCGGCAAGATCGTCAACTCGAACTTCAGCTACATGAGCCAGAAGCTCGAGGATGTCGGGCTCTCGGTGATCTGGGGCACCACGGTCGGCGACGACCGCGAGCGGCTGCTGGAAGCCTTCAAGCTGGCCTCGACCCGCGCCGACGCGGTGATCGTCAACGGCGGCCTCGGCCCCACCGTCGACGACCTCTCGCAGGAGATCGCGGCCAAGGCGGCGGGCGTCGACCTCGTGCTGAACGAGGAGTGGCTGAAGAAGATGGAGGAGTTCTTCACCCGCCGCTCCCGCGTGATGCCGCCCAACAACCGCAAGCAGGCGATGCTGCCGGCGACCGCCGAGATCCTCGACAACCCGATCGGCACCGCGTGCGGCTTCGCCGTCGACATCGGCAAGGCCAGGTTCTTCTTCACGCCCGGCGTG
>CAZZLX010000510.1:0-3446 GCA_964655235.1 uncultured Rhizobium sp. | reverse complement strand
ACGATTACCAGCGCGGCGATGGCGATGAGAACTTTTTTCATCGGCGTTCTCCTCTTCAGGCGGCTTTGAGCCCGGCGGCGGCGAGCGCAGCGCGAGCTTCGAGGTTGACGGCGAATTGGGTCGAGAAGAAGGCGCGTGCCGGGGCCCAGTAGCGGAGCGCCAGCGTCACGTCTGCCTGGGTGAAGGCGTGCACGCCGACTTCGGGCGCCGGCTCCTGCACCACCTGCGGCACGCGTGACAGAGCACCTCTGACCGCCTGGATCGCGGCGACGATGTCCTGGTCGGCCGCGATCCTGAGCGTGCCCTCGACGATACGGTGGCCGCGCGAGTTGACGAGGATTTCGCCGACGATCTGGCGGTTCGGCACCATGATGCGCTCGCCGTCCTCGCCGACCAGGAAGGTCGAGGCGAGCGTAATGTCGTCGACGACGCCGGACACGCCCTTGACCGTCACCGTGTCACCGATGGTGAAGGGACGGGTCAGGATCAGGGTCAGGCCGGCACCGTAGTTCGACAGCGGCCCCTGGATCGCGACCGTGGCGCCGAAGGCGCCGGCGCCGAGCAGCGCGATCAGCGGTGCGATCGAGATGCCGAAATTGCCGAGGGTCGCGATGATCACCAGGGCCAGGATCAGGATGCGGACGACGTTGGCGGCGAAGTTCGAGATCGTGACGTCGAGGTGGTTGCGGGTGCCGAGCTTGACGACCAGCCCGGCCGCCCACTGGGCGACCTTGAGGCCGATCAGGAAGAAGACGATCGCACCGATGATCTGGAAGCTGTAGGCGACGAGGAACGCGGTCGCGACGTCGACCCATTTGCTGAAGGCGGCGATCTGCTGGTCCATGGGCGTATCGTCTGATCCTTAACGGTATTCAGATACGCCAATTGTGACCGCGACGCGCTCCGCGGTCCAGGCACCGTTGCGTGACGCCTACACCCTTCCGGTCAGATGTCCGGCCAGAAATCGCCGGGGCTGTTGTGGTCCTGGCCAGAGGGAATGAACATCCGCATCATCGCCTGTTCGGCGATCTCCCGTATCACCGGTGCGTTTGGGCCTTCGGCCTTCGGGGCGACGGCGGCCATCGCCAGGATCGGCTGGGCCTGCTTGCAGAAGGCGACCACGGCGGTCAGCGCTTCGGTCGCGGCCTTGGCGACCGGCCGGGAGGGATCGCATACCTCGCCCGCGCTCACCCCCGGCGCCGGCGAGAACTGGACGACGAGCCGGAAGTCCGAACGACCCGCCTGTGCTCGATCGGTCGTGAACTGGACCTTGAAGCCGACGCTCGTCGCGCTCGCGGCCTGGGCCAGCGAACGGGCGACGTCGCCGGCGAACGGGTTGTCCCTGACCTCGAGCAGCACCGGACCCGTGGCGGCCGCGTCCTGAAGGTTCTCGCGGGCGACGGCGGCGCTCTGCGGGTACTCGTAGGTCACGGTCCTGACCATGCCGGCACAGCCCGAGAGCAGGACGGCGGTCGCGAAGACGGAGGCGGTGAGGCGCATGGCGGTGTCCGCTCGAGGCAAGGTCGGCTTCATTCTACATCACGAGGCCGCCGTCGACGATGAAGGCCTGGCCGGTGGCGAAAGCGGCCTCGTCAGAGGCCAGGTACACCGCGAGCGCCGCGATCTCCTCCGCGGTGCCGAGGCGACCCATCGGCTGGCGGGCGATGAAAGCTTTTCTCGCCGCGACTGCGTCGGCATTGGCGTTGATGCGGTCATCCAGCGACGGCGTCTGGATCGTGCCCGGGCAGATCGCGGTGCAGCGGATGCCCTTGGCGACGTAGTCGGCGGCGACGGACTTGGTGAGGCCGATCACCGCGGCCTTCGACAGGCCGTAGACGAAGCGGTTGGGCACGCCCTTCACCGAGGAGGCGACGGAGGCCATGTTGATGATCGTGCCGCTGCCTTTGCCCAGCATCGCCGGCAGGAACGCCTTGATCATCCGGTACATCGAGCGGACGTTCAGATTGATCGCCTGGTCGAAGTCCTTCTCGGACGCCTCCAGGATCGAGCCGTTATGGACCATGCCGGCGACGTTGAAGAGCACGTCGACCGATCCCACCGACTTGGCGTAGGCCTCGACCGCCGCCGGGTCGGTGACGTCCAGCTTCTTGAGCGAGACGCCCTTCAGCTTCTCGAGGCCGGCGAGCTTCCCCTCGTCCACGTCGGAGGCGTGCACCGTCGCGCCCTCGCGCTGGAAGGCCTCGACCGAGGATCGGCCCATGCCCTGGCCGGCGGCGGTGACGACGCAGATCTTGCCTTGAAGGCGGCCGCTCATGACTGACGCTCCGAAATGGAAAGGACGCTGACGTGCCGCTACACTAGGGAGAGCTTCCAGGGCCGCCAAGGCCTCTCCGCCCAAGGACGAAAGATGACCCAGCCGACCCTGACCATCCGGCTCAACCCGGCCGACTCCGTCGTCGTTGCCCGCGCTGACATCCTGCCTGGGACCAGCATTCCCGGCGAGAACGTCGTCGCCAAGGGACATATCCCGGCGGGCCACAAGATATCGACCCAGCAGGTGGCGGAGGGCGAGCCGGTCCGCCGCTACGGCCAGATCATCGGCTTCGCCAGCCGGCCGATCGCCGCCGGCGACCACGTACACACGCACAACTGCGCCTTCCAGATGTTCGAGCGGCAGTACGAATTTTGCGTCGAGTCGAAGCCGACCGACTACGCGACCGGCGCCGCCCAGGCGACCTTCCAGGGCATCAAGCGCAAGGACGGCCGCGTCGGCACGCGGAACTACATCGGCATCCTGACCTCGGTGAACTGCTCGGCCCACGTCGCGAAGCTCGTTGCTCGCAAGGCCGAGTCGATGCTCGAGCAGTATCCGAACGTCGACGGCATCGTGGCGCTGACCCACGGGCTCGGCTGCGGCATGGCGGCGGAAGGCGAGGGCATGGACGTTCTCCGCCGGACGATTGCGGGTTACGCCGTGCACGCCAATTTCGGTGGCATCCTGATCGTCGGCCTCGGCTGCGAGGCGAACCAGATCGGCGGCCTGATGCGCGCCCATAACCTCCAGGACGGCGCCTTCCTGCACACGATGACGATCCAGGAATCGGGCGGCTCGACCGCGACGATGAACAAGGCGCTGGCGGCGATCCGCGAGATGCTGCCGGTGGTCAACGACGTGCGCCGCGAGACCGTGCCGGCGAGCCACATCACCATCGGGCTGCAATGCGGCGGCTCCGACGGCTATTCAGGCATCTCGGCGAATCCGGCGCTGGGCGCCGCCTCCGACCTTCTGGTGAGGCACGGCGGATCGGTGATCCTGTCGGAGACGCCAGAGACTTATGGCGCCGAGCACGTGCTGGTGCGCCGCGCCTCCAGCCGCTTTTCCTGCTCCTTCTTGGAGATGTCGAGCCAGATCTTGACCAGCTTGATGCCGCTTTCGACCAGCATTCGCTCGAAATCGGGGGCATCGCGCAGAAAGGCTTCCTGCT
>CAZZLX010000509.1:0-3456 GCA_964655235.1 uncultured Rhizobium sp. | reverse complement strand
CCGAAACCGCCGGCGCCGACCATCTGAAAGCGCTCGCGCGGGTATCTCGGCTGCTGCGCGACCGCTCGGTCTGCGAGAAGCTGCGCGGCTCGGACAACGCCGAGGCGCTCTACGCGCTTCTCACCGAGAACGCTACCAGCAACGCTGCCTGAGTGGCGACCGCTTAGGCGGAGACTCCGTGCTTAGTGCAGATGAACGGGCACGAGCCCATTCTCGCGGATCGCCGCGAAGGCCTGTTCCTCCGTCTCGGCGGCACCGACTGCCGCGCCGTTCGCAGTATGGATGGCGAATACCAGGCGGGCCCCCTCACCTTCGCCCACCGCGATCGGCTTCACGTAGGCCAGTTCCCTGAGCCCGAGGGCCAGGAAATCCTGAACCGGCAAATCCGGTTTCAGCTGCGACGTCGTGTTCATGTCATCTCCTTCGACGCCCCGTTCAGGCGACGTCCACTGTCTTGCGCTGCCGGGAGGGATTGCTGCGGATCTCGACCTTGCGGACCCGCGTCTCGGCGGGTGGGCGCGTCAGATCGATATTGAGCAGGCCGTTATCGAGCCAGGCGCCGGCAACCTCGATGCCATCGGCCAGGACGAAACTGCGCTGAAACTGGCGGGCAGCGATGCCGCGGTGCAGGTAGACGCGGGCCGATTCGTCTTCAACCTGCTTGCCGCGGATGACGAGCTGATTGTCTTCCACCTGCACGCTGAGGTCCCCGTCCGCGAACCCCGCGACGGCGAGCGTGATACGCAGACCGTTCTCGCCGATCTGTTCGATGTTGTAAGGCGGATAGCCTTCCGCCGACGATTTTGCGATCCGGTCGAGCGTGCGCTCGAACTGGTCGAAACCCAGCATCATGGGATTGTTGAACAGCGAAAGCCGACTCATCGGGCACCCTCCACGAGCAATGCCGCAAACCGGGCCCCTGACCAGTCAGGCGACCCTGATATCGGCGGCCCTTGGGGCACCGCCTTGCATTTTATATGGGGGCCCGTGCGTTGCTGATCAAGAGCATGGATAATTCAAGCCCCTAGATCGCAAAAGGCCCGGCGCTTACGCGCCGGGCCTCGGATTTGGTGGAGCCAAGCGGGATCGAACCGCTGACCTCTACAATGCCATTGTAGCGCTCTCCCAGCTGAGCTATGGCCCCGAAACTCGTGGCCGCCCTGGGCGGCGGCCGGTGATCAGATAGTTCGCCGGCCGTCGTGGCGCAACAGGAAACTCCCTGATGCGCCGGCGCCGAGCAGGCGCTCCTAGCGCTCCTCCTCGTCCTCGACGTTCTCGATCACCTCGGCCATGTCGTCTTCGTCCTCACCCAGGTCGGAAGTGTCCTCGATCAGGGCCTCGTCCTCTTCCTCTTCGGCCTCCTCGCCTTCGGCTGGCGCCTCGGCCGCCTTCGCGGACGCAGCTTCGGCCTCCTCGAGAGCAGCCGCTCGCGCCTCGGCCTGCTTGTCGGCGCTGGCCCGGGTGCGGCGCGACTTGGTCGCCGCGTCGGGGTCGTAGACCGTGCCGCACTTCGGGCAGGCGATCTCCGGCTTCATCAGGTCGTAGAAGCGTGCGCCGCAGCTGTTGCACTGGCGCTTCGTTCCCCATTCCGGCTTAGCCAATTCTCGATCCTCCGCGGGCCCCGGAAAGCGCTGAAGGGGGCCGTTCAATCAGGGCGGCGGGATTGCCATGGCCGGGCCCACCTGTCAAAAGCAAAATCGCGTGACCCCGCCAGCCCACAAGACCGAGCCCGAATGCCCGCATCCTCCTTCGTCGTCGCCATCGACGGTCCGACCGCTTCCGGAAAGGGCACCCTCGCCAAACGTCTCGCTCGCCATCTGGGTTTCGCGCATCTGGACTCAGGGCTCCTCTATCGCGCGGTCGGCCTGGCCCTGATCCGTGCGGGAAAGGACCCGGCGGACCGGGAAGCGGCCCTGGCTGCGGCCCGGGCGCTCGACCCCGCCGGCCTCGCCGATCCCGAGCTCCGCCAGGAGCGGACGGGCCAGGCCGCCTCGGTGGTGGCCTCCATGCCCGAGGTCCGGGCTGCCCTCCTCGACTTCCAGAGGCGTTTCGCCGCCTCTCCCCCGGGGGGTGAGAGGGGCGCGGTCCTGGATGGACGGGACATCGGGACCGTGGTCTGCCCAGACGCCAAGGCCAAGATTTTTCTCGATGCCGGGGTCGAGCAGCGGGCGGCGCGGCGTGAGAAGGAGTTGCGCCAGAGGGGCGAGAACATTATAGAAGGGGCCGTTCTGCGGGACCTTCAGGAGCGGGACGCGCGCGATCGAAATCGCGCCGTGTCACCGCTCGTGGCCGCAGGCGACGCCTACGTCCTCGATACGACGGACATGGACGCCGACCAGGCGTTCGAAGCGGCGCTCGCCTACGTCACCTCGCGGAACTCTGGCGGACCGGGGGGTCCGGCCGCCGAGACCTGACGAATCGAAAGCCCGGCTCAATTCCCAAGAGCAAGACCGGGCAGGACGGGACGGCCGCCCAACGCCGCGTGCGGGGCAGAAGGCCGGACCCGGCAACAGAGAAAGAGATTCAAGAGATCATGGCTACTGCCAATGCGGCCGCCGGCGCCGCCAAAGAGAGCTTTGCTGCCCTTCTCGAGGAGTCGCTCGGCAAGGCCGACAACCTCGAAGGTTCGGTCCTCAAGGGCCGCGTTGTCGCGATCGAAGGCGACACTGCCGTCGTCGACGTCGGCCTCAAGAGCGAGGGCCGCGTCCAGCTGAAGGAATTCGCCGCCCCGGGGCAGGCGCCCGAGCTGAAGGTCGGCGACGAGGTCGAGGTCTACCTCGAGCGCATGGAAGACAAGAACGGCGAGGCCCAGCTGTCGCGCGAGAAGGCGCGGCGCGAGGAGGCCTGGTCGCTGCTCGAGCGCTCGTTCCAGGAAAACCAGCGGGTCGCGGGCGTCATCTTCGGACGCGTCAAGGGCGGCTTCACGGTCGACCTCTCCGGCGCAGTCGCGTTCCTCCCGGGCAGCCAGGTCGACATCCGCCCCGTCCGCGACATCACCCCGCTGCTGGGCACCCAGCAGCAGTTCCAGATCCTCAAGATGGATCGCCGCCGCGGCAACATCGTCGTGTCACGTCGCGCCGTCCTCGAAGAGAGCCGTGCGGAAGCCCGCTCCGAGCTGGTCGCCAACCTCAAGGAAGGCCAGATCCTCCAGGGCGTGGTCAAGAACATCACCGACTACGGCGCGTTCGTGGACCTCGGCGGCATCGACGGCCTGCTGCACGTCACCGACATCGCGTGGCGCCGCATCAACCACCCGTCCGAGGCGCTGCAGATCGGCCAGCACGTCAAGGTGCAGGTCATCCGCTTCAACCCCGAGACGCAGCGCATCAGCCTGGGCATGAAGCAGCTCGAGGCCGATCCCTGGGATGGCGTGGCGATCAAGTACCCGGCCAGCGCCCGCTTCAAGGGCCGCGTCACCAACATCACCGACTACGGCGCCTTCGTGGAGCTGGAGCC
>CAZZLX010000508.1:0-3460 GCA_964655235.1 uncultured Rhizobium sp. | reverse complement strand
GCCCGCGGATCCTCATGAAGACTTCCGGAATTCTCGCCGCCCTCTTCGCCCTGACCCTGGCCGGCTGCGCCCGCGGCCCCGCCTACACGACGCCGACGACGCCCGTCGCCGCGGCCTACAAGGAGACGCCGCCCGGCTGGAAGGTCGCCGAGCCCGCCGA
Organism: uncultured Rhizobium sp.; assembly: GCA_964655235.1. Classification (GTDB taxonomy): domain Bacteria; phylum Pseudomonadota; class Alphaproteobacteria; order SHVZ01; family SHVZ01; genus SHVZ01. The sequence goes on along the minus strand of CAZZLX010000508.1, from coordinate 3,300 downwards.
CGCGCTCGACCGCGGCCCGTGGTGGCAGCTGTTCAACGACCCGCTGCTCGACGAGCTCGAGCGCAAGGTCGAGGTCTCGAACCAGACATTGGCCGAGGCCGAGGCGCGCTACCGCTCGGCCCGTGCGCTGGTGCGCGAGCAGCGCGCGGCGCTGTTCCCGTCCGTGGACCTCTCGGGGTCCGCCCAGCGCTCGCAATCCTCGGCCGGATCGTCCGGCGTGCGGCCGCCGGCGCAGAGCAGCTATCGCATCGACATCGGCGGTACCTGGGAGCCGGACGTCTGGGGCCGCATCCGCTCGACCGTCACCGCCGCCGAGGCCTCGGCCGAGGCGAGCGCCGCCGATCTGGCGTCCGCCCGCCTCTCGGCTCAGGGCGAACTCGCGACCAACTACCTGCAGCTTCGCAACGTCGATTCGCTGATCGCCCTGCTGGTCGCGACCGTCGAGGCCTACGAGGAAGCGCTTCGCATCACGCAGAACCGTTTCGATGCCGGCATCGCGCCCAGGAGCGACGTGCTGCAGGCCCAGACCCAGCTCGCCAGCGCCCAGGCGGATCTCGAAGGTCTCGACCGCCAGCGCGCCCAGCTCGAGCACGCGATCGCGGTGCTGATCGGCGAGGCGCCGGGCAGCTTCTCGCTCGCGGTCGCGCTGCAGAACGATCCGGTCGTTCCGGCGGTGCCGCCCGGCATCCCCTCGCAGCTTCTGCTCCGGCGGCCCGACATCGCCGCCGCCGAGCGCCGCGTCGCCTCGGCCAACGCCTCGATCGGCGCCGCCGAGGCGGCCTTCTTCCCCGACTTCACGCTGACGGGCACCACCGGGTTCTCGGGTCCCGAGTTCGGGCGCCTGCTCAGCGCCTCTCAGTCGCTGTGGTCGCTGGGGCTCTCGGTCGCGCAGACGCTCTTCGACGCCGGCGCGCGCGACGCGCGGCTGGAACAGGCCAAGGCCGACTACGACCGCACCGTCGCGGTCTACCGTCAGACCGCGCTGACCGCCTTCGGCGACGTCGAGGACCAGCTCGCCGCCGCCCGCGTCCTCGAACGCCAGTACGAGCTTCGCCGGCAGGCATCGACCGCGGCGGACGAAGCCGAGCGACTGGCGATCAACCAGTACCAGGCCGGGCGGCTCGGCTATGCCGACGTGATCATCGCGCAGGTCTCGGCCTTCAACGCCCGCCGGCAGCTGGCGCAGGTGATCTCCGACCGCCAGACCTCGACGGTGGCCTTGATCCAGGCGCTCGGCGGCGGCTGGTCGGCCCAGCCGCGCTGACTAGCTGCGTCCGCCGTCGACCGAGATGATCTGGCCGGTGATCCAGCTTGCCTGGTCGGAGGCCAGCCACAGCACCGCGTTGGCGATGTCCTCGGGCCTGCCGAGGCGCCGCGTGTGCGTGTTCTCGACCAGCCGCTTCTGGCCTTCCGGCCCGTAGCTGTCCCACTGCTTCTGGGTCGAGGGGTTCGAGATCACGAATCCCGGCGCCACGCTGTTGACGGTGATGCCGTGCGGGGCGAGTTCCCACGAGAGCTGGCGCGTGATGCCGACGACCGCGTGCTTGGCCGCCGCATAGCCCTGGATGCCGGTCAGGCTCGGGCGCAGGCCGGCGCCCGAGGAGATCGTGACGACGCGACCCTTCTTCTGGCGCTTCATCACCGGGGCAGCCGCCTGGATGCACCAGAAGGCGCTGTCGGCATTCGCCTCGAACAGCACGTGCCACTTGTCCTCGTCGATCTCCTCGATCGGGCGGTTGACCTGGCCGCGGACGCCGCCGGCCGCCATCGCCAGGATGTCGATGCCGCCCTCGGCCTCGGCGATCTTCGACATCGCCGCGTGCACGGCGCCGCGATCGGAAAGATCGAGCGAAGCCGAGCCTACGGCGCCGGCGGCGGTGGCCCCCTTGAGGCCTTCGGGGTCGAGGTCGAGCGCGTGGACGCGGGCGCCGGATTGCGCGAAGGCCTGGACGATGGCGCGGCCGATGCCTTGGGCGGCGCCGGTGACGACTACGCGGCGGCCGGTGAAGTCGAGCTGCATGTTTCGAGCAACCTGTCCAGAGTTTCCCAGGATTGTTGGCGGCGGCCGTCCTCGATGTCGTGGATCAGCTCGACTAGCCGGTCGATCACTGGCGTCGTCATGCCCATCTCGCGGGCGATCGACGACACCACGGCGATCTGCGAGTCGACCTCGGTCTTGCGCTTGCGCACCGCGAGGTCGCGCCAGACGCCGGAATGGGTCTTGGCGCCATGGCGGTTGAACTCGGCCATGTCGGCGACCGACTTCCTGGCGCCCGCCTCCGGCGCACCGGGAAGGAAGGCCGAGGGATCGTAGCCATTGAACCCCAGCGGCTTGACGCCGCGCTTGGCCGCGACCGCCATCACCTCTCGGGCGAGGCGGTCGAAGACCGGGAAGTGGCGCCTGGACTCGAAGTTCTCGGTCATAGAGCCCATGGTCAGCGCGGTCGCGAAGAGCTGCGCGCCGTAGCCGAGCTTGCCCCAGAGATAGCCCCAGATGTTGTCGGTCGCGATCGCGTTCGGATCGAGGATCGAGAAGAGCCGATGCATCTCCGCGAGCCTCGGCGTCATCCTGCCGTCGAGTTCGCCGAGCGCGATGAATCCGCGGTTGCCGTAGAGGATCTTGCCCGGTCCATGCCAGTCGGCGCCGTAATTGACGAAGCAGCCCATGGTCCGCTTCTCGCCGGCGACCTTCGCGATCGCGATCTCGTTAAGGCCGTTCTGCGCCGAGACGATGACGCCGTCGGCGCTGAGGTGCGGCAGGAGGTCCTTAGTCGCGGCCTCGGTGTGGTGCGCCTTCACCGCGAGGATGATGCGGTCGAAGGTGCCCTTCACCTCCGCCGGCGTCGCCGCCTTCACCTTCTGGCGGAAAGTCTCGACCGGTCCTTCGATCGAGAGACCATCCTTATTCATCGCCTTGACGTGGTCCTCGACGATATCGACGAGCAGCACATCCTCGCCGGCACGGGCGAGATATGCCCCGAGCGTGCCGCCGATGGCACCCGCTCCCCAGATGACGACGGGGTTGCTCATTCCCAGACGCTCCCGGCCATCAGCGCCCTGGTCTCCTCGACCGCGACGTCCCAGATCGCCTGCATCTCCTTGTCCTCGCGCTGGTAGTAACCGCCGTAGTTGCCGTCGCCGATCACCTGGCGAACGCCGTCGGGGCCGCGGTCCTTGATCTTCGACATGTCGACCATGGGTTTGCGCTGCGTCGGCATCTCGACGCCGGGAAGGCGCGTCCACGGGAAGTTCTCGAGCCAGGACGCGTGCGTCGCGACCGGATCGATCTCCAGCACTTTC
>CAZZLX010000507.1:0-3484 GCA_964655235.1 uncultured Rhizobium sp. | reverse complement strand
GCTTTGGCCCAGACCGTGGTGCGGATCGTCGAGGTCTTCTCGACCGCGAGGTCCGGCGCCTCCAGCACCTTGGCCAGCGCGTCGATCTCCGGCATGTCGCGGCCGTCCGGCGCGCCGAGGACCAAGCGGCCCTTCGGCGACTCCACATGGATCACGCCGGGCTCGGTGATCGCGGATCCGCGATAGACGACGCAGCCGATCACGCGCTCGATCGCGACCGCCTTGCGGATCGTATCGCCCGGGTCGATCCGCTCGAGACGCCGGCCTTCGAACTCGCCGCCGTGGCGGAGGAAGTACCACCAGGGAATGCCGTTCATCGCAAAGACGACCACAGTCTTAGGTCCCAGGAGCGGGCCGATGCCGGAGGCGACGTCGGGCAGCGCCGGCGCCTTGACGGTGACGATCACCGCATCTTGCGGGCCGAGATCGGCCGGGTTTTCGCTGGCGCGGATCGTCGCCACGACCTCGTCGATGGTGGTACGGACGACGAGACCTTTCTTTCGAATGGCGTCGAGCATCGGACCGCGGGCGACGGCGGAAACCTCGGCACCGCCCGTGTGGAGACGGCCGATCAGGCCGCCGCCGACCGCGCCGGTCCCGTAGACGCAGACTTTCATGAAGGTCAGTACCCTGGAAGGATCAGAAGCTCGGGTGGATCGGGCATGGTCTGCCTGGTCAGCACGACACGCGATGCGTCGCTGCGCCGGACCGTGAAGTGCGGCGACAGGATCTGCGCGAAGCGTTCGAGCCGGTGCGGCCCGAAATAGTGCATCGGGATCACCATGCGCGGACGGATCTCCCGGATCACGCTCAGCATCTCGTCCTGGCTCATGGTGGCGCCGCCGTCGACCGGCACCATCAGCACGTCGACCTCGCCCATGACGCCGAGATCCTCGCGGGTCAGCTCGTGGTGCAGGTGGCCGAGATGGACGAGGCAGAGATCGGCGACCTCGAAGATGAAGATCGAGTTGCCGTTGATGCGTGTGCCGCCCATCCCGTCCCAGGCGCGGATGTTGGTCGGGATGTTGCGGACGAAGACGTCCTGCTCCGCGAGGTCGTGGCGCGCGGGCCCCGATCCCGTCGGGTTCCAGCCGCGCAGCACGTGCTTGATCCGGGGATCGGGGCTGGCGCTGTAGTGGGTGGTGTGCGCGACGTTCATCGTCGCGATCGTCGGCACGGTGTTCGGCCGGACGTAGTCGTTGTAGTCGGTGACGATGGTGACGCCCTGCGGGCTCTCGATCAGGAAGCTCGAATGGCCGACGAAGGTGACGCCGACCTCGCCCTTGGCCAGCGCCAGGGGGAAGGAGACTGACGCCAGCTGCGGCATCGGCACGGGCCGCGACGCGATCGCCTGGCAAGAGGCGGCAGCCTCGCCGGTGAAGAGGCCCCCGGCAAGCTGGAGTGCAACGACCAGGCTCACGGCTCGGATCAGCGTGCGCATCGGTACCTCCGCCGGAGATGCTGCATTGCGGCAGCGGCCTTGCCAAGCCCGTCCCGCGTGCTAGGACTGGAACTCACCAAGGAGTGAGCCCGTGGCCAGGATCGAAACCGTCGAGCAGCTGCGTACCGTCTACGACCAGCCCTCCGAGCTGGTCATGAAGAAGTCGCTTCCCCAGCTGGAAAAGCACTGCAAGCGGATCATCTCGCTGTCGCCGATGGTCATGGTCGGCACCAGCGATGCCACGGGATGTCAGGACGTGACGCCGCGCGGCGGCGAGCCGGGCTGGGTTCACGTCATCGACGACAAGACGGTGGCGCTGCCCGACTGGCCCGGCAACAACCGACTCGACACGCTCCGGAACCTGCTGGAGCGGCCCAACATCGGGCTTCTGTTCCTGGTGCCCGGCCTCGACGAGACGCTCCGCATCAACGGGCGCGCCGAGCTCCGCACCGACGAGGCGCTTTGCAGGCGGTTCGAGACGCGGGGAAAGCTGCCGAAATGCGTGCTGACGGTGACGGTCGACGAGGCCTATCTGCACTGCGCCAAGGCGTTCATGCGCTCGAAGCTGTGGTCGCCGGAGAGCCGGATTGCCCGCGACGCGCTTCCCAGCATCGGCCAGATGATCAAGGACCAGCTTTCGCTGAACGTCGCCGAGCCGGAGTCGCGCGAGAAGATGGCCGAGCGCTACGAGAAGGTTCTTTACTAGCGCCGAGCCAGAAGCCGGGGCCCGCGTACCAGACCTCGCGCTTCCTGGCAGCGGGCGGCTTGCCGGTGTAGAGATCGGTGATCGGAACCGGCTGCCCCTTGAGCGCGGTGACGGCTTTCTCCAGGCGCGCGGCGGCCTTGTCGTCGCGACCTCCGATGCAGTGGAAGAAGCCGCAGCGCCCGAGCGAGGCCGCCCTGAAGCTCTTCCCTTTCCGCGTCGCCTTCAGGAAAAAGCCCCAGCGGTTGCCGCCGGTCAGCGGCATCATCAGGCGTCCGCCGGGCTTGAGCCGCTCAAGCCAGATCGGAGCCGGATGGGTGGCCCCCGCGAAGGCGACGATCACGTCGACCTTGCCCGGGTCGTGCGCCGTGCCGTCGCCGTTGACGAGCTCGACCTGCGGCCACGGCGAGAGATTGTCCTCGGCCCGCTCGGCGAGGTCGCGGTCGTGCTCGACGGCAATCACCTTGCCCTGCGCGCCGACCATCTCGGCCAGGATCGCCGTGTAGTAGCCGGTGCCGGCGCCGATCTGCAGCACCCGTTCGCCGGGCTTGAGGTCGAGCTGGTCGAACAGCCGCGCCCACAGGCTCGGCTGGCCGTTGTTGAGCCCGCGCTTCGGATCGATGGAAACGAGAACGTCGTGATAGATCCACGCGGGATCGTCGTCGGGGGTCAGGTACGGATCGTCGATCCGGGTGAAAGGGATCAGGCGCCAGGGGCCGGGACCGAGGAAGCGCTCGCGCGGAACTGCGGCGAAGGCGTCGACCACGGCCTCGTTGCGCCTGACCGGGGACGTGACCCGCAGCTCCTCGGCGAACCAGCGACGAGCCTGTGCCAGGCTGATCTGGCGCGTCACGGGGCGGCTCATGGCGCGATCCTCCCGTCCTTGTGGCAGCTCTCTCCGTACGGGAAGACGATCTTCGGGTCGGTCTTCAGCAGGCGCGGCTCCTTGCCGTCGTAGGGCAAGCGCGAGAGCAGGTCGCGGATCAGGTTGAGGCGCGCGGCTTTCTTGTCGTTCGCGCAGACGATGGTCCACGGCGTCAGCGGGTTGTGGGTGCGCTTCAGCATCTCGTCGCGCGCCTTGCTGTAGGCTTTCCACTTCTTGAGCGCGACCGCGTCGATCGGGCTGATCTTCCACTGCTTAAGCGGATCCCGGCGACGGTCGGCGAGGCGCTTCTTCTGCTCGGCCTTGCTGATGTCGAGGTAGTACTTGATCAGCCGAACGCCCGATCCGACGATCATGCGCTCGAAGTCGAGCACCGTCGCCATGAACTCCTCGTACTCGGCATCGGTACAGAAACCCATCACGCGCTCGACGCCGGCGCGGTTGTACCAGCTGCGAT
>CAZZLX010000506.1:0-3487 GCA_964655235.1 uncultured Rhizobium sp. | reverse complement strand
TACGTCGACTACCCGTCGCTCGACGCGCCGACCCTGATCGCCGACGACTTCTTCCATGCCGGCTTCGTGCTGGGGCCTGAGGTGAAGGACTGGAGCCGCCTCGATCTCGCTTCAGCCGCCGGCGTCACACGTGCGGACGGCGTCGAGGTCCAGCGCGGCAAGGGCAGCGACGTCCTCGGCCATCCCTTCGAGTCGCTGATCTGGCTCGCCAATCATCTGGCCGCGCAAGGCGAGCGCCTGGAGGCAGGGCAGATCGTGATGACCGGCAGCCTGCCCTTGCCCTATTGGGCCAAGGGCGGAGAGCGCTTGCAGACGTCCATCGACGGTCTCGGCACGGTCGAGGTCTCGCTCCTCTAGGAGTCGCCATGTCACCGCAGCTCTGGGTCATCATCCTGTGCGGCGCCACGGCGATGACGCTGTCATTGGGCATCCGCGCCTCCTTCGGCCTTTTCCTCGGGCCGATCAGCCTCGACCTCGGCATGGGGCGCGAGGCCTTCGCCTTCGCCATTGCCGCCCAGAACCTGCTCTGGGGCGTCGTCGCGCCCTTCGCCGGCGCCGTCGCCGACAAGTACGGCCCGATCCGGGTCTGCGTCGTCGGCGGCGTGGTCTATGCGGCCGGACTGATGCTCGCAGCAACCGGCGCCAGCGTCGGTGCCGTCCAGCTGGGCTTCATCGCCGTCGGTGCGGCGCTCGGCATCGCGGGATTCTCGGTGGTGCTGGGCGCGGTCGGCCGTGCGGCCCCGCCCGAGCGCCGCAGCCTCGCGCTCGGCATCGCCAGCGCCGGCGGCTCCTTCGGCCAGTTCGCGATCGTGCCGATCAGCCAGGCGTTCCTGTCGTCGTTCGGATGGTCGACGGCCCTCGTGCTCCTGGCGGCGATCAGCTTCGCGATCGTGCCGCTCTCCTGGGGGCTCGGCGAACGCAAGATCGTGCCGGGCATGCAGCAGACGATCGGCGACGCGGTGCGCGAGGCCTCGCGCCACAGCGGCTTCTGGCTGCTCACCGCAGGCTTCTTCGTCTGCGGCTTCCAGGTGACCTTCGTCGCCACCCACCTCCCGGCCTTCATCGCCGACAAGGGCCTGCCGGCCTGGCTGGGCGCCGCGTCGCTGTCGCTGATCGGCCTCTTCAACATCGCCGGCACGCTTCTCGCCGGCTGGCTCGGCGGGCGCTATCGCAAGAAGTACGTGCTGGCGGTGCTGTACCTGCTCCGCTCCCTGACCTTCGTGCTGTTCCTTGTCGCGCCGCTATCCGAGTTCAGCGTGCTCGCCTTCGGCGCGGCGCTGGGCTTCCTCTGGCTGGGCACGGTGCCGCTGACCTCGGGCCTGGTCGCGCAGATCTTCGGGCCGGCCTACATGTCGATGCTCTACGGCTTCGTGTTCCTCTCGCACCAGGTCGGGAGCTTCCTCGGCGCCTGGCTCGGCGGCCGCGTCTTCGACCTCACCGGCTCCTACGACCCGATCTGGTGGGCGGCTGTAGCCCTCGGCATCTTCGCCGCGGTCATGCACGCGCCGATCGGCGACAAACCGCTGGCGCGCGCGCCGGCGCCAGCGTGACCAGGCTGCTGATCGCCGGACTTGCCGGCGGCCTTGCCGGGCTTTTCGTGCTGGCGCTCGCGCTCTGGGGCCGCTTCGGGCCCGAGATCGCCTGGGAGACGTTCCTCGCCTACTGCCTTTGAAGGCTCAAGGCATCTTCCACGACGGATTGCGGAAGGTTTGGAACTCGAGCTTGTAGCCGTTCGGGTCGGCGGCGAAGAAGCAGTAGACGTCGAAGCTCGCGTGATAGGCGGGCGGCTCAAAGATGGTGACGCCCTTCGCTTTCAGCGCCGCGTGCCAGCCGTCGACGTCCGGCGTCACCAGGGTGATCACCACGCCCTTGGGTTCGACATGGCGGCCCGGCCGCACCTTGCAGACGCCGAGGAACGAGGCCGCCGAGGTCTTGAAGATGCGGCAGCTGCAAGATGCGGCAGCTGCCCTGATCCAAGACCAGCTCCAGCCCGATCGTCTCACCGTAGAAGCGCGCGGTCGCCGGAAGGTCCTCGGTGTACACCCAGGTCACCTGCTGGGCGATCGTCGGGTGTGCCATCTCGCGAACCCCTCAGTGACTCTCGTCGCTTTCCTTGGGCGCCAGATGGGCCTTCTCGTCGTAGCCGCGGCGGCTGGAGACGAAGACCAGCGCCATGAGGCCGCCGCCCACCGCGAGCGAGAAGATCACGCCGAGGATGAGGGCGATCCAGCCATGGACGCCGATCTGAACCGCATCCATCGCAGAGAGGAGCCATGCCGCCCCGGCGAGGGCCGCCAGCAGCATGAGGACGAGCGAGCCGATAAGCAGTCCCAGTTTCAGTCGTAGGCGCCCATGACGTTCTGGTCGACGTCGATCACCGAGCCGGTCACCAGCTCTGACGCGTCGGAGAGAAGGTACACCGCCAGCACGGCAGCGTCATTTGGCTTCAACAGCCGACCGAAAGGCTGGTTGCGTTCAGCAATCTGCAGCCAGTCTGCAGGCTGGCCTTCGCGCGCCTTGATGGCGTGCTCGCCGGGGGTATCCATCCAACCTATGTTAAGGCCGTTGACGCGGATGCGGTTCTTGCGGAGCGCATGCGCGGTGTTCTTGGTCAGCGTCGCCAGCGCGCCCTTCGACGACGAGTACGCGGTCAGGAACGGCTGACCGCCATGGCTCGACATGGTGATGACGTTGACGATGCTGCCCGGCTTCTTCTGGTCGCGCAGCCTGGTCGCGATCTCCTGTGTCAGGATGAACGGCGCGCGGACGTTGACTGCGTAGAGCAGGTCCCAGAGATCGACCGAGGTGTCGAAGATCGTGCCGCGGTCGGTGAGCCCGGCTGCATTCACGAGCCCGTCGATGGTCGGGAACTTCTTCGCGCCCTCGGCGACGACGCGTCGGGTCGCGACCGGATCGGCGAGATCGGCGGCGACGAAGATCGTCGGCACGCTCCTGGAGAGTTCCTTCGCCAGCGCGTCGCCGCGCTGGGCGTTGCGGCCGGTGAGCACCAGGCCCGCGCATCCCGCCTCGATCGCCGCACGCGCGACGCCTTCGCCGACGCCCTGGGTGGCGCCGGTGATCAGGATGACCTTGCCGGAGAGGTTCAGCTTCATTTCTTCGACTTCTTGTCGAGGTCCTTCACCTTGACGGATTCCTTGGTCTTGAGCGACTGCAGCGCCGCCTCCGCCAGGACCAGCGCCATGCGGCCGTCATCGGCCGAGACCGGCATTCGCTTCTTGCCCTTGAGGGCGGCCAGGAACGCCGCGAGCTCGGCCTTGTAGGCCTCGGCATAGCGCTCGAGGAAGAAGTAGAGCGGCTTGTCGGTCGAGATCGACTTCTCGTTGGCGAGCTCGACCGAGGTCTGCACGTGGTTGCTCGCCATCAGACGGCCCTTGGAGCCGTGCACCTCGATGCGCTGGTCGTAGCCGTAGGTGGCGCGCCGCGAGTTGTTGATGTGGCAGAGCTTGCCCGACGCGGTCCGCATGAT
>CAZZLX010000505.1:0-3489 GCA_964655235.1 uncultured Rhizobium sp. | reverse complement strand
GTCGGCGAGGCCGGCGCGGATCATGCCCGGCTCGGGCTTCCGGCAGCCGCAGGTGAGCAGGTAGTTGCCCAGTCCCGCCGTCGGATGGTGCGGGCAGTAGTAGGTCGCCTCGATGCGGGCGCCGCGGTCGTGAAGCCAGTCCTCGATCCAGCGCGTGAAGGATCCTAGCTGGTCCTCGGTGTAGTAGCCGCGCGCGATGCCGGCCTGGTTGGTGACGAAGATGACCTTGCGGCCCCGGGCGTTCAGCCAGGCGATCGCCTCGGCCGCGCCCGGCACCGGTTCGAAGCGATCAGGCGCGTGGACATAGTTGAGGTCGCGGTTCAGCACACCGTCGCGGTCGAGGAAGACGGCGGCGCGGCCCGAAAGGCCGGACGGATATCGGGAGACGACGCGACGGATCCGCCCGGCAGCATTTGCCGGGTCGGCAGGTCGTTTCGTTCCGGTGGTTTCAGAGCTCACGGGCCCGGTCATAGCCGACCCGGGCCGGGCGACGCCAGCCAAGCTTCAGTCGCTGCCTACCTCGAGCTTGGACTGCTGCTTCGGCGGCACCAGCTGCAGAGGTTCCGACTCGACCTTGTCGCGCGGCACCATCAGCGGCGGATACTGGGTCGGCGGGCCCATCTTCTCCTGGGGCAGCGCCGGCGCGGGGGCCGCGACGATGCGGCCGGGGGAGGGGCCGTAATAGTTGACGACGCGATTGGCTTCGCGGCGGTCCAGGGGCTGCGCGTAGCAGGTCACATGGGCCAGCGTGCGGTAGCAGTAGAGCGGCTCCGGGGCGAACTCGACCGTCTCCTCGTGCCTCTGCCACTCGAAGTGGCGGGAGATCGGGTTGTCTATGCATCCCGCCAGCGGGAGCAGCGGCAGGGCCATCAGGGTACGGCGCAGGGTCATCATCTCTCGGGTCGCTCCGGGCAAGCCTGGGACGGCCGGCGGGCCGTTGGTATAGTGCCCGCCGCTCTTCTCCCCCGACAAATTGCAAGGGCCGGGCCACCCGGCGGTACCCATGCTCATCGCCCATATCACCGACCTGCATCTCCGCGCCGAGGGCGAACTCGCCTTCATGGACCGGATCGACACGGCCGCGCGGCTGGAGCGGACCGTCGACTACCTGAATGCCTTCCGGCCGAGACCGGACCTGGTGATGGCGACCGGCGACCTGGTCGATTTCGGCAAGCCGGAGGAGTACCGGAACCTCAGGCGCGTCCTCGACCGGCTAGAGATCCCGCTCTACCTGCTCCCAGGCAACCACGACGACCGCGACGCGATGCGCGCGGCATATCCCGAGCACGCCTACCTGCCGAAGACCGGGTTCCTCCACTACGTGATCGAGGGGCACCCGGTGCGGCTGGTCTGCCTCGACACGCTCGACCGCGGCAAGGTCACCGGCCTCATGTGCGCCGAGCGGCTTGACTGGCTCGAGGCACGCTTGAATGAGGCGAAGGACAAGCCGACGCTGATCTTCATGCACCATCCGCCGTATACGACCGGCATGTTGCAGATGGACAACTACGGCTGCATCGGCGGCGAGGCGATGGGCGAGGTCGTCGCCAGGCATAAGCAGGTCGAGCGCGTCGCCTGCGGCCATCTGCATCGCTCGACCGTGCGCCGCTGGAACGGCACGGTGGTGAGCTCGATGCCGGCGACGGCGCCGGAGATCGCGATCAACATCCACAACGGCGGCACCTGGGGCTGGGCGGAGAGCCCGCCCAATGTCGGCTTCTATCTCTGGCAGGACGGCGGCATCGTCAGCCACCTGGCGACGGTCGATGCGCGCGCACCGGTCGTGGCCTTCCCGCCGAAGAAGGCCTGAAAAAGAAAAGGGCCCTCTCCCCGGAGGGAGAGGGCCCGTCCACGTCAAGACTAGTGGATGGTCTTGATCACGTCGGTGACCGTGTCGACGATCTGGTCGATCTGGCCCTTCGAGATGATCAGCGGCGGCGACATGCAGATGGTCTCGCCGGAGAAGCGGACCATGACGCCCTTCTCGAACGCCTTAAGGTGAGCATCCATGCCGCGCGAGGTGGGCGGCGCGTTCGGGCGCGGCGCCAGCTCGACGCCGGCGGTGAGCCCGCAGTTGCGGATGTCGATGACGTTGGGCAGGCCCTTCATGCTGTGGACCGCCTCCTGCCAGTACGGCGACAGCTCGGCCGCGCGCTCGAACAGGCCTTCCTCGCGATAGATGTCGAGGGTGGCGAGCGCCGCAGCGCAGGCGACTGGATGGGCCGAGTAGGTGTAGCCGTGGAACACCTCGATCATACCCTCGGGGCCGTTCATGAAGGCATCGTAGATGCCCTTGCGGCAGAACACGGCGCCCATCGGGATGGTCGCGTTGCTGATGCCCTTGGCCGTCGTGAACAGGTCCGGCTTCACGCCGAAATGCTCGGTGGCGAAGCTGGAGCCCAGGCGGCCGAAGCCGGTGATGACCTCGTCGAAGATCAGCAGGATGCCGTGCTTGTCGCAGATCTGCCGGAGGCGCTGCAGATAGCCCTTCGGCGGCACCAGCACGCCGGTGGAGCCGGCAACCGGCTCGACGATGACGGCGGCGATGTTCGACGCGTCGTGCAGGGCCACCAGACGCTCGAGGTCGTCGGCGAGATGCGCGCCCCACTCGGGCTGGCCCTTCGAGAAGGCGTTCTTCTCGGGCTCGTGCGTGTGGCGGATGTGGTCGACGCCGTTCAGCAGCGACGAGCCCCAGACCTTGCGGTTGGCGACCATGCCGCCGACCGACATGCCGCCGAAGCCGACGCCGTGATAGCCGCGCTCGCGGCCGATCAGGCGCGTGCGCGTGCCCTGGCCGATCGCGCGCTGATAGGCGAGCGCGATCTTGAGCGCGGTGTCGACCGACTCGGAGCCGGAGTTGGTGAAGAACACCTGGCTGTAGCCCGGCACCATCGAGGTGAGACGCGCGGCGAGCTCGAAGGAGATCGGGTGGCCGACGTTGAACGACGGCGCGAAGTCGAGCTTCGCCACCTGAGCCTGCACGGCCTTCACGATCTTCTCGCGGCCGTGGCCGGCGTTGACGCACCAGAGGCCGGCGGTGGCGTCCAGGATCTTGCGGCCCTCGGGCGTCGAGTAGTGCATGTCCTTCGCCTCGGCGAGGAGACGCGGCGCCTTCTTGAAATGGCGGTTCGCCGTGAACGGCATCCAGAAGGGTTCGAGGTCGTTCGGCAGCGCCGTCTGCGCGGTCATGCGAGGTAACTCCCTGTAGGGCGGAAGCGGTGATTATGGCCGGCGCCGGGCGCCACGGGAAGAGGGACCGCTGCGGCCGAAAGTCCCTGCAATTTGGACGCTTTACACAAGCCGGGAAAGCTTCGTTGATTCGGCCTCCGACCTGTCCTACCTCCAGCTATATGCGGCGCCCGATCCTCATCGGCAGCGAGATCTACCGGCATTCGATCTACGGGGCGAAGCACCCGCTGTCGATCCCGCGGGTCTCGACCGCGCTCGACCTGATCCGGGCGATGGGCTGGCACGATCCGGAGCGCTACG